>JBAXMR010000084.1:0-22070 GCA_037134195.1 Paludibacter sp.
TAAAAAAAATCCAATTACACTAATTGGACTATTTTATAAATACATTTGGTATTAAAACAATGCTTGGTTACATTCAGACTTTTAATACGGTCTAATGCATGAATTCGCACTTTATCACTTTTAGCAATCACATACCACCGCTGTTTAAAAACTTTCACAAAATAAGGTTCTATTTTAAAGCTAGCTTCATCAGCCCAATACGATTGATATGTAATCTCAACCTTAAACCCATCACGCATAGCTTCAATAAGAGGTGTCAGGTACTGCTGACCAGATGGAATGTTTTCAAAAACGATGCGTTCCTTTAGTTTATGACTCTCGTTTATCAGGTTATTCACTGCGAATGTATTTATCAACCAACGACGTACACCACCACGCTCCATGTCTTCCACATTATCAATATAGTATTCGTTAGTGCTTTTATTACAGCCAATACTTATATCAAACATTTCCTCGATAGCAATGCGATGATTATGAAACGTTCGCTTGGGAATGGGATTCCCATCCGACATGGAATTACGTATCCATTTCTGATTAATAGCATCCAAGGTAATTTTTTCGGAACGGTAAATGGTATCTACCAGCCAAATGTAACGATTGAAGAGGTTATTTGCCATGATGTTGATGTTTAAACTGCAATTATAAAGAAACAGAAACAGCATCTTCATTTGTGAATTTATCTAAATCTTCCTTGACCTTTTTTACGAATTTCTCTATAAATTCTTTCCTGTTATTTTCATCTACAATGCATCCAAGTAAATTAGAATCAAAGTTCTTAAAGTCAATTTTTTTATTATTCTTTGGAATTGTTAGATATTCAAATATAGGCCAATCCTTTGAACTATTAGTCCATTCTTTCTTCAGTATTTCTTTATAGGGTGAAAGAGTAACTATGTCATGTTCTACTCTTTCCCCATTATTTCTAAATTTAAGTCCATAAATCACATGTTCATTATTCATAGCAACTCTAAAATGCACATCAATCTTTGGAGTAGTAATGCTTGCTATTTTAAATTCAATTCCATAAAATTTGCCTTTTGGTTTTGTATAATAATTTTTAATTTTCTGATAATCTACTCTCTCGTGAAAGTCGCTTACAGTTGAAATCTTAAATTTATCACATAGTTCATTTTCCAGAGCATTCCAAAACTTACTTTGAATTTTTATTTTAATACCATTAACATTATGATCCTTTGATATTTCGAAAAAAGCTTCTGCGGTTTTTGCATTTTTGAGAATCGTTTCAGTCATTTTAGTATTCATTGTATAGTCGGATATTAAACGGTTTAAAAGATTAATATAATGTGAAATTCCTTCGCGTAAAATTGGAAAAATGGTTGATTTTTTGCGACATTCTTCCAGCCAAGGTAATATGTGTTCTTTGTAAGAAATTAAATAATAATAATTTTCGTCAGAGTTAATGTCTTGACTACATTTTAATTTATACTCAGAACCAAGTGTACTAAATTTACTTGCCTCTTCACCTTTCAAAGTTAAATACAAGAGCCAAAAGTTTTCTTTACCGTACCGACCTCCCCTTTCTGGAGTGCCTTTAATGCCATATGCATAATATCTGACCAACTGGTTTTTTTGATCCCTTGCATATATTTTATTTTCAATCAAAATGGCAGTCGTACGTTTCTCAGAAATACTTTCTATTACTAAGTCAATTCGACCTGAAGGATCTTCTGCTTCATGTTCGTGCGTTTTATTGCCAATATACCTTTCAGTTTCAACCTTGAATGAAGTGTCATCTTCGACAGAAAATTCCAAACAGTTTACATGTTTTATAAATAGCTTCAAAAACAGCAGACCTTGACCATGACTTCCTTTCGGGTTAAGTAGCTCTGCAATAAAAGCAGAATGAGTTTTTGTTTCATTTGACTCCATTTTCAATATCCGAAAAATATTAAAATCCTCGCCCGCCTCTCTTTTTGTTTTTTTTTCAGCTTTATGATTATCAATAATCACCGAAACCTCATTCAACATTTCGCTTATTACTTGTTCCATTTTAATAGTCTATTTTTAAATCTTGAATTTTATACAAATATACACATTTCAATTAAATCACAATACTACTTCTCTCCAAGTATAGGTGTATCGTTTTGCTCTAAATTAAAAAGAAAATATTACAAATATAATCTTTTTTCATCCAATATTAATTCTACAATTCC
The DNA here is from genome assembly GCA_037134195.1 of Paludibacter sp. Lineage (GTDB taxonomy): Bacteria > Bacteroidota > Bacteroidia > Bacteroidales > Paludibacteraceae > Paludibacter. The sequence goes on from JBAXMR010000084.1 coordinate 2,175, forward strand.
TTGAGGATTTAATCTCAAGAATTCTCAATCATTTCTCCTCTTCCAAACAATAACCAACCAACATTAATTTCGGTATAAGTCATACAAATCTTCTCTATTACAGTCAGCGATGGAGTATCTCTTCCTTCTAGAATGTATCCTAAAGTAGATTGTTGAACACCAATTTTTTCGGCAAACTCCTTTTTGTTCATTGAATAATGCTGCATTATCAGTTTAATTCTTTCTGTTCTATTGTTCATAACTAAATTATTTTAGGTTTGTATTTATCTGCATCAAAAATATATTTTCTCATACGTATCTCAATATGTTTTTGCCTCCAACGCCGGGGTTATCTTTTTGCCGTTTGTGTCGAAAAGAAAATGCTGCCAATACCTTCCATGACCTTCGTTTCCAGTGATTTCAATATCCAACATTCCGTTGCTGAAAATTCGGGAAATGCTGCCGTCTGAAAAGAAATGAATTTTCTTTGTTGCCATGTCGTAATAATGAATGGCGGCTGAGACCGTCCATGCCTCCGCCTGAAAATATATACGTTGGTTATTGGGCGAAAAAAAGATTTTCTCAATGCTTCCCAAGCAAGAAAACGGATAATTGCGTGTATCAGCATACGAAATGGGTGAACTCACGTGCGGATTATCCGTACAAGCTCTTACCAAAACAGTTTCAGTTGCTGTGGCAATGTCAAAACTAACTATCTGAGTAACATAATCATACTTTTCTGGAAGGTGTCGCAGAAATATTACAAACTTTTTGTCGTTAGATAAAATTGGCAATGTATCGAATCCTGATTTCGTAATCTGAGAAAAAGAACTTTTGCCAGCTTGTACATATACATTGCCCTTGCGAAGAAAGGTTTTAGTCACTTTTTGAGAAAATATTAAAACGGACACTAGCAATAATAGGATAATAGCAGCAGTTTTTAATTTCATGTGGTTTTTCTTTAATTATATATTTTAAAAGGATTTTTGGAATTAAATCTAAGTTGCTGATTATGAAAGCAATTTATCAATTTCATCATCCAAATTCTTTATTCTATCAGCCAAGAATGAGTCATCTTGATTAAATTCCATCTTAAAAACTACTACAGCTAAACGAAAAGCTACAATTGAACAAATTTCTTCCCCCGATTTGTCTGGAAATAGTTTTTGATATTCAGTTATAAAGCTATTAACCTGCTTTTCAGCTTTTCTATAAATTTCTTCTTCTTCACGGTCAATCGTAAACGACATTCGATAACAACCTAACATCGTGTTGATTTTTAATTTTGCTTTCAATTTTTCCTATTTTAAATTTATTGGACAAAAATAAAATACAGTTATGCCATATTGAAGCACAGTAATAAAATTCACAAAAAAAGTTTAAATAATGGCAACCATAAACCTTACTTTTTTCAAATATGTCAATAACTTCTTCTTAAATCATTTATCGCTTTTCTAAATTTAATGCATGTTAAACCACTAAAAACAGGTTTTTAGAACAATTTGTAAACGCCGGAAAATGGCATCTTCGTTTGTGAATTTATCTGAATACTCTTTGACCTTTAAATCTCTTATTTTGACAGATAAATATATTATTCCTACCTTGTGCAACAATATTGCACACTAATGTATTTTCTTTGCACACAAAATCAATCACTTTATGGCCCAAAACATTTTAAACAAGTATATCTGGCTTGCAGATACTATTTATAGTGCTGGAAATATATCAATAAAAGATATTAATTCTAAGTGGTTGAAAAGTAATTTGTCAAATGGAAAACCGTTGACCCGCAGAACTTTCCACAATCACAGAATTGCTATTGAAGAAATTTTTGATATAAATATTGGATGTAATCCTATCACTAATGAATATTATATTGAAGATATTGAAGAGTTTGGCAAAAACGAACTGATTAAATGGCTTTTAAATAGCTTTTCAATTAGTAATATCATTCAGGAAAGTAAAGAAATAAAAGACAGAATCATACTTGATGAAGTGCCATCGGCTCAATCATTTTTAGCTGAAATAATAAAGTCAATTAGGGAAAACAATATCGTGATAATGACCTATCATCCATTTTGGAGCTCAACCCCACTTGAAATTGAATTCTATCCTTATTTTGTAAAACTATTCAACCGACGCTGGTATGTTTATGGAAGAAGCGAAACAGAAAATAAGGTAAAAGTGTACGCTCTTGACAGAATAAAAAAACTGACCGCAACAAATAGAAAGTTTGTTTTTCCAGTTGATTTTGTTGCTGCCGAATATCTGAATGCTTCAATTGGAATAATGAAAACCGATTCGGAGAAACCCTGCAAAATCAACATCAAAGCTTATGCTGAAACGACACAATATTTACTGGCTTTACCGTTGCACCATTCGCAACAAGTAGTTGAATCAACCAAAGATTACACTATTTTCAGTTATTGGCTTTCACCTACAGAAGATTTTTTTCAGGAAATTCTACGAAAGCGGGAATATATGGAAGTTGTTTCACCTCAAGCAGTTCGTGAAAAATTGGCAAGTATAATTCTCAAATTATCAGAATATTATTTGTAGATTTGTAATGTGTTAACTTTTAAATCATTTAATCAATAATTCAAATGGAAAAACTAATTTTTTGTGAAGATTGGAGTCTGTCCCCGATGGTTGCATTACCCAACAAATCAAAGAAATGGGATTTATTTGCCATTTCAGAGATTCATGGCATGGGCAATGCAGATTATAAGAAAAAGCTCTTTGACTTCGATTTTATTGAAATCATTCCGTTGAATAGCTTTAACGGTTTATCGTATGTTTGTTTGAACAAAGACAACAAATGGGGTTTGTTGGAGCTAAAAGGAGTCGGTACAGTCCGATGCAAATGGAAACTTATAGCTGATTTTATTTATGACGATATGGATTCTATGTTGCAAGGAAGGAAGATTGATAAAAGCAATTTTATGGATTATATGTAGATACTAAGTAATGTTCTCAAATAAATATTAACGATAAATTGAATTAATATGTCCAAAACTAATTTAAAGGTTTTAAATGTAAAACATAAACTTTTCCAAAAACTTAAAACCGAAACTCCTCAATGGTGGCAAATTCTTAAAAATGATACAGAAATTTATTATGAAATTCGAAAAAACTCAACCATTGAAGTATATTATAATGGAGGCTGTATAATCGGAGGATTGAAAATTGATAATTTTGGCAGATTTATATGGAAAACTCATGCAAAATATTTAACTCCAAATTCAAATGAATATGTAAAAAACAGAGATATTAGAAGTTTTCAATTAATTGATACTAATATCATTGATGATATTAGTTTAAAATCAATAAAATATAATATCAATAATTCATATCCCAATGACTCTGAGAAAGGAATACAAGGAGCATTTATATGTCAAAAAGAAAGTTGTTTTATTGATTCGGAATTTGCATTTAATGATGAGGAAAAGAAACGAATTGATATGGTATGGGTTGACATTAAATTTAAAGAAATAAGTTTTGTTGAATTAAAACTTCCTAGTAATGCTGAACTTTTTGATGGTAGCATTACAAAACAATTAGAAAAATATAAACAATTTGCTGAACAAGAAAATGATAATTTACTTGAATACTACAAATCGCTATTTAATATAAAAAAACATTTATGCATTCTACCTAAGGGATTAGAAAAGATAGATTCTATTGATAACTTTACTCTTCGTACCAAGCCATTATTATTAATCTGCAAATGCGAGCAAAATTGGATTAACAAAAGGTCTGAGGAAATAGAAAGTTTTGTAAATGGTGTGGCTTGGGGAGTTTACTACTTTGGAGATACAAAGTATAATTGTAATAAAATAATGAAAACTAATCGCAACCGTCACATTTTATAACCCTAACCTTTCACCGAGGCATAAACTTAATTTGGCGGCAGCTATTTAGATTTTTTATTATGCAAATCTTCTAAATCTTTATTGTTTAGGATTTTCCCTGAATAATCGATAAATTCCACTACTCCATTTATTTTTACAATGATATAACCCTTTTTATTCATTTCCAAGATATCATCGTATTTTATATCAAGTACTGTATCTCCGTCCTTATTAATAATTCCCCATTTTTTATCCTGGCTAACGATGGTTAGGCCGCTATTTGTAAAATCTTCCGCACTGCTATAAATAGCCGGAATAGAGGGTTCGCCCAACTTATTAATAAACCCATATTTTCCATCAACCCGTACTTTTAGCAAACCGTTTATGAACTGAGGACAATTTAATTCGCCATATAATTCGGTAGGTATAACCTCGTAAATCAAAGGGCTTATTTGTTCTCCTTTAGTGTTGACGAAACAACCTTTGCCTTCGATAAATGCGGCAGCCAGATTATTACGAAAGTCAGAAATATAATCATACATCAGCGGAATTACAATTTTTCCTTTCTTGTTGATAACACCAAATTTATCATTTCGTTGCACCACTGCTATTCCTGAGTGAATATCTCCAATACTATCATACTCATCAGCAAATCGTCTGTCCAGTTCTTGTTGTGCTAAATCCTGTTTTTTCATCTTAATGTCGTTTTTGAAAATACTGTGCGTATTTTTTGATTTTTTGTTCTTTGTGTAAATATCCATCACTAACGTCCTAAATATCATCGGGACAATAACCGTCAAACATTTCGGGTGTAAGACTTTCTGAAATTTTATTAACTTCCCGAATAATTGGGATAAGGTGATTTTCTATATTTTCAGCATCAATCCGGTGTCCGCAAGGCATAGTGTAGGTTTTGCTTTCGCCGTATAGTTTCTTGAACAAGTTGAGATATGAAAATAATTCGTCATGGAGTCCAAACAATCCGTACATCTCGAAACGCATCTCCCAGTCAATATCGTGCGAATTTTCTAAGGCTTTAAGCAGTTCTATGTCTTCCTTACTCATGTTTGGCGAAAGATTGTGCAAACGCTCCGAAGGAAGCAAGCACGGGTTTATCAGAATGCGTGGACTTCCGTTTAAAAAAGTAGCAATAAAGCCTCCAAATGACGAACCAATCACAACATTCGGACGAAATTCATTCTTGTGTTTTTTTGCTTCGGCAATATTGTGTTTTATCTGTGCTACCGTACTTAAGTCATTAGAAAACTGAGGTGCGAGAATAGTTGCGTCATTGCCAAGTGCTTTTTGTAGCCCTTGAACGGTTTGGCTGTTGCCGGTGCTGCCAAAGCCATGAATGTAAAGAATTTTTAATGACATTTATTCTGAATTTTTGAGTCAGTCGATAGAAATTGTTTCTCCATCGTTTATTTCAACTATTGGCGTTGAGAAAATCTCGGCATATTCGCTTTTGCTAAAAGTATGAATTGGAACAATATTTTTTGGTTTTATTGCTTCAACCATTTGTTTTAATGTTTGCGTGTCTGCGTGTCCGGAAGTATGAATTTTATGTATTGTGAAATTGCGATTTGTCAAATAGTCAAGTAATTTCTTGGTGCCTGATTTTGGCAAATATCCTTCCCACATCGAATATATAAAATTCCCCCCATCAATGCCTTTAATTTTTTCCAAATCTATTTGCATCGAGGGTCTTATAAGCATTACTATCTTATCAGCCTGATTTCCTATTTCTTCTTTGGTAATTTTATTCTGTTTGAATTCGAACAAGATTTTATCATTCCCTTCTCTTGTCAATCTACGGTCTGTTAAATGTGCGAACATTACTTTTAAATTTTCAAATTTTTTTGAAGGATTAGGAATTAGAGCAAACCGGGATAACTCTTTCAGGATTTTTGCTACGTACACGTCAACAACTAAAATTTTATTGGTTCTTTTGCAAGCTCTAAAAATTGAGACAATTCTGTCAATATTTTGACCTGAAGTGTATATTAAATTGATTTTATTTTGCTCTTGAAAAACCTTTACAAAATCATTCTCAATTTCTTCTTCTGTCTTAAATGGCTTACTTTCTCTACCAATTGTTGTGCCTTCCAATAGCAAATAATTCACATGCTGAGGTGCATTATGCGTAAACCATTTAAAAGCGTTTGCTTTCCTTCCATGACTTCTGAAATCGCCGGAATAAAACAGACTTTTACCTTCCACTTCCACTAAAAATGAATACGCATCAAAAGCGGAATGGTCGGCCCAATATGGCGTGATTGAAATATCACCAATCTGAAATGCCTTTTCTCTTTCAAAATAGTTGACATTCTCAATGTGTATTTCTTGAGGTGTAAACAAATTGTTTAGTTCAATTATTTTATGGGTAGCTTCACCTAAATAATGTTTTACATCCTTATGGATGTAATTAAGCAATCCGTAATGGTCTTGATGTGCGTGAGAAATGATAATACCATCAATCATTTTGTCTGTTTCATCATAAAGCCCTTTAATGTCCGGCAACACTCCTTGTTCAATTAATTCGGGGGTTGTTAGGTTCTTGTGTTTGCTATAATCAAACTCACTTCCATCCCTATTGACTAAGGGCATACCGAAGTCAAGCAGTATTCGTGTGTTTTCTGTCCAAACCTCTACACAGGAACCACCTATTTCATGGGTGCCTCGGTGAATTTTGAATTTCATTGAATTTTACTTTTTTTTATTTGTCTAATTCATTTTTAATAAACTGTGTAATTTCATTCAAATCGATATTTTTTGAATCACCATAAAATAATCGGTAGGTTTTAATATTTGTTTTAAGAGTTGGAAGCACTTCATTTAATGCATTTTCAATTTTATTCCACTGTTCTCTTTTTTTAGAATTTGTCTTCAATGATTCTGTAGTTAAAATCTGAATAAAACAAACATTATCTGCCATTGGAATCTTCTCATAATTTGGAGTTTCATGAATATAATATTTAGCAATCCCTGATGTCAATAATTTACCCAATATTTGGGTAGGTTTTTTATTGGTTTCCTCTATTTCAATGATAACTTTAATTCTTTTATTTTTAATTATCATATAATCAACTTTACATAATTGATTATCTCTAGATTTGTCTTCAGTCAAAAATAGCGGAATATGTTGCTTCCCTCCACATGCCGGATCTGAAATTTTTTGAACATTTCCAAAATCTACAGATTTTAAATGTTCACCAATTAAGAAATGAAGTTTGTGTTCCATTTTGTTAGTATTTTAACGTTATTTTGTTTACCACAAATGTAAACATTTTTTTTATTTAAACAAGTAGTCAGATTTTTAGTGAGTTTTGAACTTTCTAAAGTTGAGAAATGACTTCTTATTTTCAGCAAAGAAAAAGCCTCAGTGTGCAAAAAATTTGCACACTGAGACTTTTTCTTTGTATGCGAAATGCAAATATTTTTTTACCAATGAGCTCAAACGAAGAAAATAAATTAAGAATTCATACCGTTATAGGCGGTTTCCGTTTTCCAATGATAATTGACCGTGAGGATGAAGAAATTTATCGAAATGCCGAAAAGCAGGTTAACAGATATATCGACGATTATCAAAAGCAATATCTCAATCTTTCTGCAGAAGAAATTCGGTCGTTAGTTGCTTTTCAGTTAGCAGTAGTTATTTATAAAACAGAAACAAATCAAAGCATCGATCCTGTGATTGAAAAAATTCAAAGTTTAGATAATGAATTTGAAAAAATATTGAATGCCAGATAATTCGCTCACGTTTTTTTAAAATTGTCGATAACTTCTTCTTAAATCATTCATCGCCTTTCAAAATTTGCCGTATCTTTAACCACACAAAATCAATCTTTGTAAGAGGATTGTAAATTACAATAAAACAGCAAGTTAGCATGAGTTCCTTTGTCCACCTTCACGTTCACTCTCATTATTCCATTCTCGATGGTATGTCATCTATTTCCGGATTGGTTGACAAAGCCTCCAAAAGCGGAATGAACGCTGTGGCACTTACCGACCATGGAAGTATGTTTGGTATAAAGGAGTTTTTCAACTACACAAAAAAGAAAAACAAAACTGTAAAAGATGAAATTTCGGCACTCAGCAAACAACTTGTCGATGAAAGTCTGACCGATGAGCAAAAAGCGGAGATTCAACAGAAAATTACCACAACCAAAGCCAAACTTTTCAAACCGATAATTGGTTGCGAAACATACGTTGCAAGGCGTGGACGGTTGTTGAAAGATGCACAGGAGGATCGCAGTGGTTATCACCTCGTATTGCTTGCAAAAAACAAAAAAGGGTATCAGAATCTCTGCAAACTCATATCAAATGCCTGGATTGATGGTTTTTATTATCGTCCGCGCATTGACCACGAAATGTTGGAGAAATACAGTGAAGGTCTGATTGCTTCAAGTGCTTGTCTGGGTGGAGAGATTCACAAAAAACTTGAAAAAGGTAATCTGGAAGATGCCGAAGAATCAATTTTGTGGTACAAAAAGGTTTTTGGCGATGATTTTTACCTTGAACTGCAACGACACAAAACCGATAAACCAAACGCTGATTACGAATGCTACGACAAGCAAATCCGTCAGGGTGAGGAAATGATTAAACTGGCGCGCAAAACAAATACCAAACTTGTTGCTACCAACGATGTTCACTTTGTGGAGGAAGAACATGGCGAAGCACACGAGCGATTGATTTGCCTCAGTACCGGTAAGGATCTTGACGATCCCGCACGTATGCGCTATACCAAGCAGGAATGGCTCAAATCGCCCGAGGAGATGAATTACATCTTTGCCGACCTGCCTGAGGTAATTGAAAATACCATCGAGATTGCCGAAAAAGTTGAGTTTTTTGATATTGACTCAGGTCCGATGATGCCTGTTTTCCCGATTCCTGCCGAATTTGGCACGGAGGAAGATTATCGTGAAAGGTTTACCGAAGAGGCTCTGCGTGAAGAGTTTGCAGACCGATTTGAATTATTGGGTGGTTATGACAAGGTAGTGCGTGTTAAGTTAGAGTCTGATTATCTTGCAAAACTTACTTACGAAGGCGCAGAAGTGCGTTACGGTAAGGATATGAACGACGATACCCGTGAACGATTAGAATTTGAGCTGAAAACCATGAAAGAAATGGGTTTTCCTGGCTATTTTCTTATTGTTCAGGATTTTATTTCGGCTGCGCGAAATATGAAAGTTTCGGTAGGTCCCGGTCGAGGTTCGGCAGCCGGCTCTGTGGTGGCTTATTGTTTGCGCATTACCGACATTGACCCACTAAAATACGACTTGCTGTTTGAGCGTTTCCTTAATCCCGATCGTATCTCAATGCCCGATATTGATATTGATTTTGATGACGATGGAAGGGGTCAGGTATTGCGTTGGGTAACCGATAAATATGGCAAGGAACGTGTGGCTCACATTATTACCTACGGAACGATGGCAACCAAGTCGTCAATTAAGGATGTGGCACGTGTACAACGATTGCCCTTGCCTGAAGCTGATCGTCTGACCAAACTTATTCCCGATAAATTTCCCGAAGGTGCTGATGGAAAAGCGGTTAAGGTAAATATTACCAACTGCCTGAAATATGTGCCCGAAATGCTTGCTGCACGCAATTCGAGTGATCTGAATCTTGCAAACACATTGCGTTATGCCGAAATGCTCGAAGGTACGGTGCGCCAAACGGGTGTTCATGCCTGTGGAGTTATAATTGGTGCTGACGATTTGACGAATTTTGTACCGCTCAGTACGGCTGTAGATAAAGAAACTAACGAAGAAATGTTGGTTACGCAGTATGAAGGATCGGTTATTGAAGAAATCGGACTTATTAAAATGGATTTTTTGGGATTGAAAACGCTTTCCATTATCAAAGAAGCACTTGAAAATATCCGAAAATCAAAAGGTGTGGAAATTGACATTGATACCATTCCGATTGATGATACAAAAACTTATGAACTTTTCAGTAAAGGGCTAACTGTAGGTACGTTCCAGTTTGAATCGGCCGGAATGCAAAAACATCTGCAGGCCTTACAACCGACACAATTTGAGGATTTGATTGCCATGAATGCTTTGTACCGTCCCGGTCCGATGCAGTATATTCCTCAGTTTATCAATCGTAAACATGGACGTGATAAGATTGAATATCCTTTCCCCGTGATGGAGAAACGTTTGCATGACACCTACGGAATTACAGTATATCAGGAACAGGTCATGCTTCTGAGCCGCGATTTGGCGGGTTTCACACGTGGTCAGTCCGACGAATTGCGTAAAGCCATGGGTAAAAAACTCATGGACAAAATGGCAACTCTCGAAAAGAAATTCATGGAGGGCTGTGCGAAAAACGGTTATGGTCCAAAGGAAAAACTTCAGCGAATTTGGGACGATTGGGCAGAGTTTGCCAAATATGCCTTCAATAAATCGCATGCTACCTGTTATTCGTGGATTGCTTACCAAACTGCTTATCTGAAAGCACATTATCCGGCCGAGTTTATGGCTGCCAACTTAACTCGTAATAAAGATGATATTACCGAAGTCGGTAAATTTATGGATGAGTGCAAGAATCTTGGCATGAGTGTTATGGGACCTGACGTGAATGAAAGTGATCTGAACTTCATGGTGAATAATGAAGGTAACATTCGTTTCGGATTAGGAGGTGTGAAAGGTGTGGGCGAAGGTGCGGTGGAAGCCATTGTGAATGAGCGTAAAACCAATGGAAAGTTCAACGGACTTTTTAATTTCATGGAGCGTGTGAATCTGACTGCCTGCAACAAGCGTGCGATTGAAAGTTTGGCTTTGTCAGGTGCTTTTGATAGCTTCCCTGATATTCGTCGCGAGCAGCTTTTTGTTGAAAACAGCAAAGGAGAACCGGTGTTGGAAACCATTTTGCGTTATGGAAATAAGTATCAGACAGATGCAGCCATGACCAGAAATTCGCTTTTTGGAGGAATGGATGCGGTGGATATTACCAAACCTGAAGTGCCTTATGCACCGGAATGGTCGCCGCTCGAAAAGTTGAATAAAGAGCGTGATTTGATTGGAATGTACCTTTCAGCACATCCACTCGACGAATTTGAATTTGAAATAAATCATATCTGTAACGCAACCACTGCTGACCTGAAAGATTTAAACCAACTTAAAGGTAAAGCTTTGAAAATTGGTGGAATGGTCACTTCACTACGTCACGGAACAGCAGCTAAAAGCGGAAATCCGTATGGGATTTTCACAATTGAAGACTATACCGGTGCTTTTGAATTTGCTTTATTCAGCAAAAATTATGTTGAATATCAGAAGTATATGATTAAAGATTTGTATCTCTTTATTCATGCCGTGGTGCAACAACGGGGTGCAGATTATAAAAAGGTTGTTGAGCCGGATGCACCATTGGAACTGAAAATTCAAAGCATTGAGCTATTCAGGGATGTGAAGGATAAGCTGGTAAATACGTTAACAGTCACAACATCAATTCAACATCTAACCGAGGATTTTGCAGTAGAGTTTACGGATATGTGTTTGAAAAACAAAGGGAAAATAAACCTGTATATCAATGTGGTAGATGAGTTTTCGCCAAACAAGGTGGTGCTTTTTGCACGGCAGCACAGAATACAGCTTACGAATGAATTTTACCATGTATTAAAACGAGCGCAGATTGATGGTATTATAGAGTTTAAGGCATATTAAAACAGACTCATTGATTTTTTGAATAATTGTATTTTTCTCAGACTTCAAACTTTATATCGTTACTGCTGTTTAATACAGTGATTTGAATCAACTAACATTAAGTACAAAATAAAAATTATTAATTTTATAATATATAGATTATGGCTTTAGAAATTACAGATGGAAACATCAAGGAAATTATCAACAGTGGAAAACCTGTAGTGATTGATTTTTGGGCAGAATGGTGCGGACCATGCCGCATGGTAGGCCCGTTGGTAGAAGAACTTGCCAAAGAATATGATGGCAAAGTAGTAATTGGAAAAATGGATGTGGATGAAAATGTGGATACACCCACTGAATATGGCATCCGGAATATTCCTACTATCCTGTTCTTTAAAGATGGACAAGTGGTTGATAAACAGGTAGGAGCAACTCAAAAAGCAGTATTAGCAGCTAAAGTGGAAGCACTTTTGTAATACGGACTTTTCAGTGTACTAATTAAGGCAGATTGCAACTTGCAGTTTGCCTTTTTCGTTATAACTTCAGATAATAGTCTTTGGCAATTTCTGTGAATTCTGCTGAATATTGATGTCGACTTTCTTCAATAATCAAGGGGGTGACTTCGGTTTCAGCCTGTGCAGTTTTGAATTCGAGTAAAAGCCGTTTTATTTCTCCATTTCGCTTAGGGTAAACATTTACTCTTTTTGAACAGAACAACCTGAGAGATTTTGCAATCCGAATACATTCAATTCCTTCATTAAGAGGTAATATCAGACTAATTCTTCCGATTGGAGAAAGAATCTTCATTGCATTTTCAATCAATTCCCTGTGCGATAAAGAATCAGTATGGCGTGCTGTAGAGCGGTTTTCGGTAGGAGCTTTCAGCGAATTTACAAAATAAGGAGGATTAGAAATAATTAAATCAAAACGTTCATTTGAAGTATTGGCATAATCCTGAAACGATTGTTCCAGTATGTTGATTTGTTCTTTCCATGGAGAGTTTTTTACGTTTTCAATTGCCTGATCAACAGCATCTTTTTCTATATCAATTCCTATAATCAGTGCTTCAGTTCGCTGTGCAAGCATTAAAGCTATCAGACCAGTACCTGTACCTACATCTAAGATATTTTTACACCCTTCTACTGATGTCCATGCACCTAACAAAACGCCATCAATACCAACTTTCATGGCACATCTACCCTGAAATACTGTAAATTGTTTAAAGCTGAAATAAGGATTTGGCATATTCTGATTTATCTTCGTCCATTGCTTGACGGAGTTGGCTCTGTTCTGCGCGGAGTTGTTTGAGCAGGCACTGTGGTCTGTGGTCGAACTGACTGAGGAACTGAAGTTCGTGGAGACTGACTTTGTGGTTCAACCGGCAAACTTCGTTTCACAGCCTGAGGTTGCTGACTGTTTTGTTGTCCTTGTGAAGTTGGAGTTGATGGTCTAAAAGAACTTCGCACCGGTGCATCGCCCGATTGTACTCTGACAGTAGGAGAACTTGGTCTGATTTCTATGTTTGAGCGGAATGATGGTGTATTTACTGATTGAGAATGAATACCATTCACCGATTCTGTATTCGTACGCTCGCAACGTTTAAGCTGAAGTCTTTCATTTTGTTCCTGACTCAGAACTTGTTGAATTTCAGTATTTTTATTCTTCATACGTTCCAGAGCTTCACTTCGTTTATTAGAAATCTGACGCTCACGCGCATAGCGGAGGTTTATTTCGTAAATCTGTTTAGTCTGATCGGTATTCAGATTTAGTTCTTGCTGAAGTTTATCGGTTTGTTTCGAGGCTTCCTGCTCGGGAGTGCGTTGCAAAACAGCAGCATTTTCCTGTGCCGAAAGTGATAAACTCACAATAAAAAGGAATGTAATAAGTAAAGTCTTCATTGAAAACAAGTAGATTGAATTCAATAATAACAACAATGATTGTGCCAAAAAGAAAAATACACAGACCAACCCGCGATATTAACCGGAATTGAATTTATTTGTTGAAATTACGTAACTTAATGTTTGTCAATACTTTCTTGGTATGAAGTGAAAAATCACCATTCATTATCCAACCATAATATCCCATATCGGTTTTTAAAACATCAGTAACCTTTTGACCTTTATATTTCCCAAAGTTTATCACTTCTTCGCCTTTATCGTTATAAATAATACGACCGGCGAAATCTACATTGTCGTTTTGTGTAGTGAATTTTGACAGGTATTCAACGTCATTTTTCAAGTCGGGATAACGGTCGAGTTGAGCCTGAAGTACTTCGTAGGTAGCCAACGTATCAGCTTCAGCACCGTGAGCACCAATTAAATCCTTTTCACAATAAAATTTATAAGCTGCACCTAATGTACGTGCTTCCATTTTATGAAAAATTACCTGAACATCAACAAATTTACGTTTCATCAAATCAATATCAACTTCTGCCCGTAGCAATTCTTCGGCAAGCACGGGTATATCAAATCGGTTCGAATTGTAACCAGCCAAATCACAACCTTCAATGTCACGCACTATTTCTTTGGCTACCAGTTTAAAAGTTGGACAATCAGCTACATCGGCATCTGTTATTCCATGAATATCCGATGAACTCTTTGGAATCTGCATTTCAGGATTCACACGAATGGTTTTGGTTTCTTCCCGTCCATTTGGAGATACTTTGTGGTAAGAGATTTCCACAATACGGTCAGTAACAATATTTGTTCCTGTTGTTTCCAAATCAAAGAAAACTATCGGGTTTTTTAGGTTGAGTTTCATGTTTAATTAAGATTTTAGAATCAAGATACAAGAACAAAGACTTGTAATTAGATGATTCTTGTTTTGTAATTGATTTTAAAAATTAAGGTCTAAAGCTTACGACCTTAGACCTTGCAATGTGTTTTATTTTAGAGTAAATCCAGTCTTTATTCTTGATTCTTTGCTCTTTAATCAGATTTAATCATTCAGCAACATTGGCATCAGCAGCATCAGAATTTCTTCATTTTCTTCATTCTCAAACGGAAGTATTAGACCAGCACGTGAAGCATCCGAAAGTTCAAGAACTACATCAGCAGCATTTATGTTTCCCAAAATTTCAACCAGAAACGATGATTTAAAACCGATTTTGATAGGATCGCCTTCAAACTGACAGGAAATCGTTTCTTCGGCTGAAATTGAAAAGTCAATATCCTGAGCAGAAATATGTATCTGATTATTCGTTATTGCGAGTTTTACCAAATTGCTTGCCTGATTTGCAAAAACCGAAACTCGTTTCAACGCATTAAGTATCGTTACACGGTCGATAATGATTTTGAACGGATTGTTTTTTGGAATAACACCACTATAATTTGGAAATCGACCTTCCACCTGACGACAAATCATCGTGTAATTCGACAGTTTGAAATGTGCATTTTTACTGTCGAACCGGATTTCAACCTCACCGCTTTCCTTAGGCAAAATGTTTTTCAACATATTAGCAGGTTTCTTTGGCAAAATAAAGTTTACTGTTTCTTCTTCGGCTACCGAAACTGTGGTATGTTTGGTTGTATAACGTACCAACTTATGAGCATCAGTCGCAACCATGGTCAGACTTTCAGAAGAAATATCGAAGAAAATACCATTCATAACAGGACGAAGTTCATCATCGGCAGTGCAGAACAAGGTTTTTGATATACCTGAAGAAAGTGAAGCAACCGGCATTACCAGCGTTCGGGCATCGTCCAGCAACTGAGGCATACGTGGATATTCATCGCCATTCTGACCAATAAAGTTATAAGAACCATTTGCTGAAGAAATAACTAAAGCCAGATTTGAATCATTAATATTGAAAGTCAGTGGTTGGTCAGAGAATTCGCGCAAGGTGTCAAGTAATAAACGTGATGCAACAGCTACCTTTCCGCTTCCTTCGGCTGTTTCAACCTGCATGGATGTAATAAGGGTGGTTTCAATATCGGATGCAGTCATAGTAAGGGTTGTACCTTCGAGATGCAGTAGGAAATTGTCTAAAATTGGCAACGAGTTTTTGTTGTTTATTACACGGCTGATGGCTTGCAAATGGCTCAGTAGTTCGGTGCTTGAAACAATGAATTTCATATTGTTTGTTTTTTAGATTTGCGTTGGTAAATAATTTAGCAAATGTAATGATTATTTTTTTTATTAGAAAATTTGATATTGAATTTTATCAAAAAACATCACAATTCCTTATAGATTGGCACTGTAAGGAAGACTCTTGATATAATCTTCCATAAATTGCCAGTCGGGCTGACCATTTTCAAGGACGGGAAGTTTAAGTTCTGTATCCATCATCCTTTTAGTCCCAAACTTTCGACCATAAGCAAAACGATATTTCTCTCTCTCAATTAATACAGATATAAAAATAGCAATATATTTATTGAATGAAAATTTCGGATCAAAAACTCGCACATCATCAGGAGAAACACAATAAGCATATGAATGATAGAAAGTTGCACCAATTGAGCCATTTCTTGCGACGGTTAATGTGTTACCTTTCTGTGTAGCCTCATTTGCTACATAACTGCTAATACCGTTATTGACTTGTGATGCTGATATATAAGGAGTTAACCCATCTTCGCTTGATTCAAGGTTTTTATCATTGCTTGTATGGATATTAAAAATATCTTTAAGCTTAAAACTCATCCAAGTATCAGTTTTTAAACTGATTTTCATTTCCAAAAGTGGTTTTTTAGGGAAATAATAATCAACATCTATAGATTCAATATTGGTTTTAATTTCATCTATTGAAGGCACAAGAATCTCTTTTAAAGTTTTATTTGCCTGACGACCATAATTATAACGATATTTATTTTTTTCAATTATTGTACAGTAATACAGCATTTGCATTTCTGTTAATTGAAATTTTGGATACAAGCAAAATATATGAAAGGAAGTATAGAACATTTCTGATTGAAAAAAAGAAGACAATACTGAGCCACCAAGTGCCACTGTAATAGCAAAAGCAGGCATTGGTTCAACTTCATCTTTAATTTTCACACGACCTACAACTCCATTATTTGAAGATGTTCTAGATATAAACGGAATACCATTTTCAGATTCTTCGCAATTAATTAATTCCAATCCATTGCCATAACAAATATAAAATATTTCATCTAATCTTACCATTATAATCTATTATTCAGAAATTTAAAAGCTATGTATTCATTCATTTTCTTTTCAAAATCTGTATTACAAAGTGTAGAATAATCAGTTTCCATATATGCTTCGGCGCACCACTCATCATTGCCTTTTACTTCCTGTTTGACTGATAAACCGGGAATTTCATCTAAATTGTGATAAGCTGTAAGCCATTCATTTTTAATTGTTTGCCATTTTCCTCGGGCATCAATTCTGCCTTTATGCTTCCGCTTTTCAAATCCATCGTTTTTAAAATAGCCAAACCAGGTTTTACGCCCTTCATTTTTCTCGTTAGCTTTGAAAACCATAATCATAGTTACAACGCCTACAGGATAAAATAAATCATCTGGCATCGATAAAACAGCGTGTAAACGGTGATTTTGAAGAATCCGGTTTTTGATGGCAACCAGCTCTTTTTCGTTTTTTATACCGCAACTCATTTGAACTATTGCTACCACCGTTCCGTTCTGCGGGGCAACCATATTTAGTGCGTGTTCAATAAATAACATCTGTCCGTCAGTACCCACATCATAAGGAGGATTCAGAAATGCTACGTTGGGTTTGTGATTCGACTTGACCAATTCTTCCAATGCGAAACAATCACCACAATAGATATTTGACTTTCCATCGCCCCGAAGCATCATGTTGGAACAAGCATAGGTAAACATGGATGGACGAAGCTCAACACCAATCAATTGATTGGCTTTTATTTCGTTTTTCTTACTTTCATCGTTACCGGCTAACGCCAGCATTCGTTTCATGCCCGCTATCAGAAATCCTCCTGTTCCACTTACCGGATCGTACAAAACTGAATTGATATTTATTTTTGCCAAATCGCAAAAAAGGTCGGTAATATGAAACGGGGTGAGAACCAGACCCTGACTTTGCTCGCTGCCTGCATAACGAATAAACTCGGTATAAAACCTTCCCAATACATCAAATCCGCTCTGCTCCATATCAATAAGCGGATACACATTGCGGTGCAAATATTCCACCATGTGTTTGGCTACTTCTACCGACTGCTCGCGTTCTTTTTTGCTTTTGTGTTTTACTTCGTCTTGTTTAAAGATCGGCTCATTCAGTATTTTACTGTATTCGCCTATCATCTCATTTTTGTTCCGAACTTTATTGCCCGACAATACATTTTCGATAGCCGACAACATGGCTTTGCCAAGACTTATGGAGGTTTCGTGTGTTTTGTAACTGATTCGGAACGTGTCATTCAGCAATGACAACAGAATGGCACTTACAATGGTGCAGCGCGTGGTTTCAGTGATTGAATAAGCCTGATATTCATCGTTCAGCTCAATGGCTTTTTGAATAATATCTACATTTCGCAGATTGTCGGCAAATTGCTCATTATTAAACAGTTTAATATAGTTATTTAACGATAGCAACTTTTTATCATCTTCAAGTTCTGTATAACCAACTGCTCCTTTTCTCCAAACGAAATGGGAAACGAGCAACTCTTGTTGAGTTTGTCCGCTCACGGCAATAGCAATCACATCAAACTGTTCGGATAGTCGCTTTGCATAATGCAAAACTCCATCCACAGCGTAATCTTTTGGGTTAGTCAAATCGGCACTCCGATGGGCAAAACAAGAGGCTTTGCATTCTATCACAATTAAATAATCCATATTTCCCGAAGGAAATGAAATGATAAACTCAGGCTTACCAATTCCTTTGCCACTTTTGGAAGCACTTTGCAACAGTTCTACAACGCGATTACTAAACGATTTTTGTTCTTCAAATTTAATGGTGCTGAACAATGGGTCATTCTTAAAATGATCTCTTACAATATCTTCGGTTATTCGTTCGTTTGCCATAGTTTTTAGAAATTCAGTTTAGTTTGCGTGGTATTGGTGCTTTTAATATAATTCACTTTTTCTTCCGCCACATGAAAAACCTCAGGGGAGCATTTATATTTAAAACACTCTTTGGCGTATTTATCACTAAAAAATTGGATATTCAATTCGTCTAAGCTAATTGACAGTGCATCAGCTAACAAAGGCAGTTTAACTTCCTTCAGCATTTTTTTTCCAGTTTCAACTTTGCTTAATCCTCCACTGTCAAGCCCTACTTGAACTGCAACTTGGGTCTGATTAAGATTTCTTTCTTTTCTCAATTGTTTTATATATTCACCAAAAGAATTCATAATCCATGTAAAATTAAACTTGTCAATATAAACTTGGTAATTTCTGACAAATTTAGTTTCAATATTTATAATGACCAAATAAATTAGATAAAACTTGAAAATTTATTCTATAGATTTTGTTAGTTCAAAAATTGTTCGTAGTTTTGCGAACAACAAACAACAAAAACTGACTCAATATGAATTGCTGCGAAAATAAAGACTACTCTGTTGACAACGAGCAACTTGCCAGGTTTGCAAAAGCCATGGGCCATCCGGCACGAATAACCATTCTGCAATTTCTGGCTTCATTGGATAGTTGTTACTTTGGCGATATTCATAATGAACTGCCAATTGCCAAAGCGACAGTTTCACAGCATTTGAAAGAACTGAAAGATGCAGGGCTTATTCAGGGAGAAATTGAAACTCCTAAAGTAAAATACTGCATAAATCAGGAAAACTGGGCTAAGGCTCAAACTTTTTTTGAAACCTTTTTTAAAAACAAAACCGTTAAAACAAACTGTTGTTGAAAATAATATTAAAACTATGAATATTCAGGTATTAGGCACGGGCTGTGCCAAGTGCAAAGCACTTGAAAAAGCCACTCGCGAAGTAGTTTCACAAAACAATATCGATGCTAAAATAACTAAAGTAGAAGATATTATGGAGATACTGAAGTTTAACGTTATGACCACTCCTGCTTTGGTGGTCGATGGTAAAGTTGTTGTAAAGGGTCGTGTACCCTCAAACGAAGAATTGAAACAAATACTAACCAATAAAATTTATAGGATATGAAAAAGACTATTTCTCTGTTTATCCTGACTTTAACTATTTTATCATTACAGGCTGTAACAAAAGTTGAAGTTTATTATTTTCACTACACACGTCGTTGTGTGACTTGTCAAGCGGTAGAATCAGAAACGCTAAAATCAATCCAACAACTTTATCCTGTACAGTTCAAAAAAGGGTTAATAACATTCAAATCAATTAATTTGGATGAAAAAATCAGCGAAACCTTAGCAAAAAAATGCAAGGCAGAAGGTCAGGCACTTTTGGTAATCAGCAATAACAAGCGAGTTGATTTAACTGAGCAAGGCTCCTGACTTTGACAGTTTTTGAAACTTCATTTTTTAAGGTGTTGAATATTAGG
>JBAXMR010000085.1:0-22050 GCA_037134195.1 Paludibacter sp.
TATGCCCAGAAATCTCAACTTATTAACCACTTGTTATCCCGAACTCAGGTTAATAAGTATTCCACAATTGGAATCCATGCTTTATGCTGCCTACCTGAACGAGTTGCCACCAATCCGTACTTTCCTTAGCAAACGACCAGAAAGGGACAAACCGGAACCGCGCCAAAAAGAAACAGTGAATCAAGCCCAAAAAAATCAATCGGCAACTCAAGCCCCTGCTCCTGAAGAGGAAAAACCATTAATAGAATTTATGTTGGTGCAGGATGCAGCCCTAAAATTGAAGCTAAGTGATAAAACTATTCGGCGGCGATTGGAAAGTGGTGAGCTAAAAGGCAAGAAAGACAAAGGCAAATGGTTGATTGATAAAACTGCATTTGAAAGCTATTTAAATACACTTTAATCGGATTAAACATTAGCGGCAATTAACTATAAACTACCAACTGTATTATGTCGACCAACAACCTTAGCTTAAACATTCTGAACTTCGGCCATGCAGAAGAGATGCTGACAGTTTACATTAGCGAAAATAAAACAAGCAACTGCATTTATCTCTCAAAATATGATTGCGAAAGTCAGGCACATATTTTCGGAAAAGAGAAGGAACTCTTTGCTACGTCCGAACCAACGGAAGGTTCAACGGCAGTTACAAAAGCCACTTCTCCTGAACATTGCTCAGAAGGAGAAAGTCCCTGGTCCTTATCATTTTTGAAGAAATACTATACCCGTTGCCTGACTAATTATTTCAGAGCAAAAGGTTTCCCGGCTCAGACAAATTTTGTTTCGGATACTGAAGTGTGGATTAAAGATAAATCAGCTTATCCGGGCTGTGATGGTTACCGTGTATTTACGCTGAGAATACAATTCAGTAAAACAGAACGGAAACCGGAGCTTTTAGTTGCCATGGGCGATATACGTTCCGTTTATAAAAAATCAGTAAACGATCCTGTTTTCTCTGAAATATCAGAGAAGGAATTTAATTGGGTATGTTTCCGTAATCAGCTTTATAAGCATGAATTTATGCCTGAAGCAGCCCGACGACATCAGGATGAGGTATTTCCATGTATGAGTTTCGGGTTAATGGATCTATTGAAAATAAGCCATCCTGCACCTGAGAAAAGTAATAAGTATTTGAAATACAGTCAGGAAATTGAACAGTTCAGGGAGAACTATCTGGAAGAAGAGGCTTTGCGAAACTTTATGGCTATCGAGAAAAAGTGGAAACAAGTTCAACCTGATCGTTTAGCTACTTCGGGGACGAGTATGCTTCGCTTTGGTGAAGGAGAGCATGCCGAACCCAAATACGGGTTAAAGCAATTCGGACCTAAGGAACTGATAACCGACGAAATCGTTTTCTTTTTTATCCTGCATGTAGATTATAAACCGCTGGCATTTAGCATTAATGAATACCTGGCAGGAAAACGTAGTGAATTTCCCGGTGGTATGAATGGATTTCTGCGAATGAAATACAATACAGAGCCTTTTCTAAGTATCGTTTTCAGTGATAAGGAAAATCCATTGAAGGAAATTGAAGAAAAACTGAATCTCAAAAAAGAACTGTTTGACCCAAGCAAACGATATGTCGCAATGTATCTTTCGCCCTACAGCAAATGGGACAGGTCTGTTCGACATAAAAGTATTTATTACAGGCTTAAGGAAATGCTACTGATAAGGGGAATTGTATCACAAACCATTGACGCCGATAAAACTTGGGGAAAAGACAAGCAAACTGTGCAGGATGGAGCCAATATCAAAGCAGTAATTAAAGACGGATTTCATTACAGCCTACCCAATATTCTGACGGCTATTTATGCAAAACTGGGCGCAACGCCCTGGTGTTTAGAGAAGCAGCCAACCGAAGAATTGGTAATAGGAATAAGTGCCTACCGGAGTAAAGACCTGAATAAGAATTATTTGGGAAGTGCTTTCAGTTTTACCAATGAAGGACGATTTCAGGGATTTGAATGTTTCAGGCATAATCAGCTTACTGAACTGGCGGGTTCCATCGCGTTGGCTGTAGAGGAATATTGCAATGAACATCAAAATCTGACACGTTTGGTAATTCATTTCTACAAACGTTTGAGTAAATGGGAACTTAAACCGATAGAAAAAGCACTGGCTGAACTCGAATTGGATGTGTCGGTTATTGTTGTGTCGGTAAACAAAGGTTATTCCGATGATTTAGTGGGCTTTGACAATTCAAAGCCACATAAAATGCCGTTTTCGGGTACATACTTAGCGTTGGAATACAATCAGTATTTGTTGTTTAATAATCAGTTACAGCAGGGTACAGAAAAAATAAATGACCGTGAAGGGTATCCATTCCCCCTGAAAATAAGGATACAGCAATTCTTGCCGGATAAGAATACCGTAATTCAACCAGAACCGGCTGATGCTGTGCAGTTACTCACTCAGGTATGTCGTTTCAGCCAGTTGTACTGGAAATCGGTATCAAGGCAATGGATGCCGGTAACCCTGCGATATCCGGAGCTACTGGCTCAAATTGTACCTCATTTCAAATACCTGGATTTGCCTGATATGGGCAGAGAGAATTTGTGGTTTTTGTAACTATAAAAAAGAATAAAGAACAAAGAGCCAAGACAAAAGATAAAAGATAAAAGACAAATATGGCAGTTTGAGTAATCAGGCTGCTTTTTTTATGCCCGAAGGGAGTGGACAACAACGGACAATACGGACAATTTTAGTTGGTTTTTTCAGAATCGAAAAGTCTTGCATGGACAATAGCGACCAACGCGGACATTTTTTGTGGTTGGCAAAATAGTTGTAAAATCTGTTGGCGTAGGGTGCTACAGGTTTTATACAACAGGTATTCTTTACGGTCAATAAAGAAAATCGGATGGATAAAAGAACGATTTGAAACGAAACAGGATTGACCGTCCCGTTTCAGGGAAAATCAGATTGCAACAAAAAAAATGTTTTACCCATATAAAAACTATAAATCATGGGAAAATTGTATTTAGGAATCCTTGGAGGATTCACAGGAACCGTAGGAACCGTAATTGGTTCAAGTAATCGTAAAGGTGAGGATATTATCCGCGCCAAAACAAAGAAAGCACGCAGTGTGACAAGTGAAAATCAGCTTCAGCAACAGACTAAGTTCGGCATGGTAACCGGATTTATGCAACCGTTGAACTTCTTGCTCAAAAACAGTTTTAAAGTCATGGCAGGTGATAGTATGACATCGTATAACTACGCTTGTCAGTATGCCTTTAAAAATGCCCTGACGGGTGAAGCACCTGATTTTGAACTGGATTATAGCAAGTTACTGATTAGTCATGGTTCATTAGCCCGTGAAGCTGTGGCAAGTGCACAAAAGCTTGAAAATAAAATCTCATTCAGTTGGGATGATATTTCCGAAAATGGTTTGTGCAATCCAAAAGATAAGGCTGTAATGGTGGTATATAATGTCGATAAAGCGGAAATCAGCTATTCGGATGGTACTGTAACAAGGGGAAGTAAAGCCGGAACACTGGCATTGCCTTATGCCGAAACCGGAGATAATCTGCTGTTTTACCTGTACTTCAGGTCTGAGAATGATCCGACTATTGTATCAACCAGTCAGTATCTTGGAAGTCTGACAGTCGCTTAGTAATCTGTCTTTCAAATGAAAAGCCTCTGCGTTAAGTTGCAGGGGCTTTCTTGTTGAAATGTATCGTAAATTTAATAATATGAACTCCTAAAGATTTAGGAGATGGATTTATACCTCACTCAACTCCAGCCACCGCTCAGTTAATGTTGGTTAATAAATAGCCATAATAGTTTAATTATAATTAATAAAAGTCACAGTACTTTTAATTATATTAAACAGAGTCATGTAATTTAGTTGGTAGACGTAGCACATATTATGACATATTCCTGTGCTTTGAATTAAAAAAAAGGCTAAAACATTATAAATTCGAACATTATGATACTGGTAAACTGATACTTACAGTATTTTTAGGTATTTAAACAAACTACCTGCATTTTTAAATATGAATTATTGACAATTCAAATTATTACATGTAGCAATAACTCCATCTACACAGCATATAACACTACAAATCATTGCTATACAGCTATTTAAATTATATTCTAATTTTGTAAAACAATAAATAAGAGACTGAAAAACAATGGTTCTATTTTAAAGCACAGATTCTATGAAAACTTCTACTCACAAATGCTGTATTCTGCTGATAGTAATGAATATAGCTTATTTTGGGCTACATGCGCAAACAATAAAAACAGTAGGTGGTGCAGGTGCTAATTACAGCACATTAAAACTGGCATTCGATGCCATTAACACCGGAAGCATAAGGGGTAATATTATCTTACAAATAACCGGATCAACAACAGAAACAGCTTCAGCCACACTTTACCAAAGCGGTTATACTGCCACCGGTGCTAATTCGAGTTATACTTCCATAACTATTTATCCCACCAGTTCCGGATACTCCATCTCAGGGAATATAGCTGTTCCAATCATCTATCTGAATGGGGCTACTAATGTTACATTTGATGGGAGGGTAAATGCACAGGGCAGTACTGCAAGTTTAAGCATTATCAATTCAAATACTACAACAAATGCTGTATTAATACGCTATATCAATTCTGCCCAATTAAATTCGGTGAGATACTGCAATTTGTTTGGGTCAGGAAATAATGGTGGAACAGGATTACTCTATTTTACAGCTTCAACAACAGGCAATGGAAATAGTAGTAATGTGATTGAATACTCAAACATAAGCAGCTATGGAGGAAACAGACCTGTAAATGCTCTGTTTTCTTCAGGAACGAGTGGGCATGAAAACATCAACAATATTATTCGATATAACAATTTCTACGACACTTTTAATGCTTCATCCTCTTCAAATGGAATATGTATCTCGTATGCAAGTTCCGATTGGATCATTTCGAATAATAGTTTTTACGAAACGTCTGCTTTTGCACCAACCGGTTCGTATAAATATTATCATATTTTTTTGAATACGGGTAATAATCATTTAATCAGTAATAACTATTTTGGTGGTACTACTTCACAATGTGGAGGAAGTGCTATGATAATAAGTTCAAACATGACACATTATTATAGCCCGATGTTTATCAATGGAGGTACTACCAATAAAAGCACAGTACAATCTAATACTGTTCAAAACTTAAATTATACAAGTACCAATTCAAATCCATGGGATGGAATTTATATCAATTCGGGTAATGTGGATGTGATTGGTAATACCATCGGGTCACCTACGGGAAACAGTTCAATTATTGTAAATACTCCGGTAGCTTATGCCACATCAACCATAACTAATGGTGTTGTAACAGCAATTAATATTATTGGTGGCGGAAGCGGATATACCGTTGCTCCAGTTATTTCGTTTTCGGTGAATAATGGTGGAACTGGCGTTGCTGCACAAGCTGAATTAACTAATGGGGTGATAACCAAAATTGATATATTAAATGGCGGAAGTGGTTATACTTCAGCTCCATCGGTCTATTTTGACGGGCAAACAAATATGTATTCCACATCGCATGGTATGATTCAAAACAGCAGTGGAACAGTAAACATTCTCAACAACAATATAGGTTCAATAACCACCTACGGATTATCTACCTACTCACACGGTTGGGAATCTGTTTATGTGAGAAGTGTGACAGGAACTACTACTTTTGATGGTAATCTGATTGGCAGCCTAACTACTCCAAATAGTATTCAAACAGGTTCGACATGCGAAAGTTCCATTCAAAAACTGGATGTATATGGCATTTATAGTTCAAGTGTTGGAACTACCATTATTAAAAATAATACTGTGGCCAACCTGACGAATCACTATGCCGGAACTAATTCCGGCTCAAGAACCCGCGGTATTGCAACCATAGCAGGTCAGAATACAATTCAGAATAACACGGTAAGGAATATCTCCAGTTTTAGCGGCCAAACTTCAAATTACACATCAGCTCCAGTTATTGGAATTGCACAAACTTCGTCCACAGCTGGAACCACTCAAACTGTGGCTGATAATTTTGTAAATAATATCTCAAGTTCGCATGCCTCTGCATTAGTAGCTGTTTATGGTATTTTTTATGTTGGTCCTACTACCGGCAACAATACTGTTTCCGATAATTTTGTACATTCAATTTCGGCATTATCTACCAATACTTTGACAGAAGTTGACGGTATCGTTTTAAACTGGGGTGTAACAAACACTTATAACAATATCGTAAATCTGGGTGCCGGAATCAGCACGGGCTATAAATTGAACGGTATAGTTGATGCTACAAATACCAATAATACCAGCAATATATACTTTAATTCCGTATACCTAAGTGGTACAGTATCGGGAGCTACTTCAGCTACAGCTTGCTTTTATAATACCCCATCGGGTACAACAGGAATTTATGAAAATAATATCTTTTTCAATGCACGAAGCGGAGGTACAGGTAATAAACATTATGCCGCAATTTTAGCCGGAAACACTTCAGTGGTACTGAATTATAACGATTATTTTGTTAGTGGCTCAAATTCAGTATTGATGAAGTTCGGTGGAAATGACGAAACCACACTTGCTGCCATAAAAACAGCTACCACCAAAGATGCAAACAGTCTTTCGGTCAACCCTTTGTTTACAAATGCCGGAAGTACAAACCCGTTGGATTATAATACAGGAGCTACTCTGACGGGACTTTCAATTTCAGGCATTAGTAACGATTATGATGATTTAGCCCGTAAAAATCCTCCACGTATGGGTGCACTTGAAAGCAACAATTATGTGTGGAACGGTACTGTAAGTACTGATTTTGGAACTGCAGCAAACTGGGCTGGTGGAATTGTTCCGCCGAATGGTGCAGATATTAGTTTTTCGGCTACCCCTCAACGTAATTGTGTATTAGATCAGAATCGTTCACTGGAAGATATTACAAACAGTCAGGGAACTTATAAATTCGTTTTAAACGGGAAACAACTTACCCTAACCGGGAGTTTAATTTTCAGCAATGGAGCACAACTGGATGCAACCATAGCAGCTTCAACAGTTTCATTTGCCGGTTCTGTCGCTCAAAATATTTCTGCAGGTTCTTTTGTGAATAATTCAATTGATACATTGAAAATAAATAACATTCATGGATTCTCATTAAATACTGATTTTACAATCCAGAAGGGAATTGCACTTATAGCAGGAAACTTTGCAATCGGAACAAACACATTGACTTTCAATGGTATTGTCACAGCAATGACTGGTACAGTAAGCGGTGGTACAAGCACAAATATGATAATTGGAGGTTCGGGAAGTATAATTAATATGCCTGATTTTACACTTAACAATTTAACCATTAATCGCGCCAGTGGAGTTAGTTTATATGGCAATCTCAATATTGCCGGAACATTAACACTGGCAAATGGGACAATGTCTATAAATGCAAATTCATTAACTATTTCAGGCAATTCACCCACACGTGTAAATGGAAATATTGATGCAAGTAATCCATTGGCTCATGTAATCTTTTCAAACAGTTCAGCAATTACTTTGCCGGCATCATTTTTTATAAATCCGGTGAATAATTTGACAGTTTCCGGTGCAGGCGGATTAACATCAAGTGGCGATTTTAGCATTAATGGCATTTTAAATTTACTTGCTGCTAACCCTTCTCCTGTAAAAGGGATATTGGATTTTGGTTTAAACACCTTGACTATGGGTGCAAATGCAACTACTGCCGGAACAGGTGACATGACAGGAATTATTAAACGAACCTCATTTACAGCAAACACAGCTTACACCTTCGGAAATCAGTTTACAAGTATGACCTTTTCGGCTGGAGGAACTATGCCTACTGACATGAGTTTTAATATCGCTATAGGTTCTGCGCCTGGTTGGAAGTCTTCTGCGGTTCAACGCTACATTGATATTAAACGTACCGGTGGGGCAAATACCACTGTAACGCTTGTGTTACATTATTTAGCTTCTGAATTACAAACAAATACGGAAACTAATCTGATAGTGTGGGATTATCATTCATCTATACCAAAAGTGGAAGAACATGGCAAATCAAATCAGGATATGAATGAAGAATGGATTGCTATTTCTAATAGAAGTGTAACCTATTTCGACACAACATTTGGCACTCATAAATGGGGTATATCAAATAAAGAATCCGCAAATTTTGTATGGCAGGGTACTCCAAGTTCCGAATGGAACGACCCGAATAACTGGTCGGGGGGTATAGTGCCAACTTCAACAAGCGATGTTGTTATTCCGGATGCTACTACAACTGTTCACCGTCCAACTTTGAATACATCTTCAACAGTTAAAACAATTATTATTCAACCAAATGGAATTCTCGATGGAGGAAACGCTACAACTTTAACTATTTCAGGAAGTTCTGGTGCATGGCTTAATTTGGGAACGTTCAATCCGGGAACGAGCAATGTGATTTTTACAAATGCTAATGCAACCATGGCCGATCCAACCAATTTTTATAACCTGACAATTGCTAACGGAGCTTCACTGACACTGGGAACAGATAATATTATGCGAATTGCCGGTGAATTGCTTTTACAGGGTACTGGAATTCTGAGAGCAGCTTTATTGCCAAATACAGTTGAATTTAATGGTACAAACCAAACAATTATTAATGCAAATGGATTGACTCAGGGATTTTACAATTTAATTCTGAGTGGAACAGGAACGAAAACAATGCCTGACACCGAATTAAATATTGCAGGCAATCTGACTATAACCGGCACAACAACAGCCATTGTAGATTCAATAATTAATATCAACGGAAATTTAACAGTAGAACAGGATGCAACATTAGATTTAAATGATTACAACCACCTTATTTCCGGAAATATTATTTGTAACGGATTACTGACCACAAGCACTACCGCAGGTTCAGTGACATTGAATGGTAACTGTATTCAAAGCATTGATGGAACGAATAAAGAACAGGATGCTGTATTTTATAACCTGAATATTAAAAATGTGATGGGTACAGTTATCAATAAAGATGTAACTGTGAAGAATAACATGACGATAGATGCCAGCAGTAAATTGACTATTAATCCGGCATGTAAGGTAAATGTGTTGAATCAAATCAACAATGCAGCAGGCACGGCAGGAATCTATATCAAATCGAGCGAAACACTTCCAAATGGTTCGTTGATGTTTCATAATGCTTCAAATTTACCGGTAAATGCAACCGTTGAACTATATTCTAAAGCTAACTGGAATCTGAATAACGTAGCCGGTAGCAAGTATCAATGGCAGTATTTTGGAATTCCTGTAAAATCAGTAAAACTGGATAATGTTTTCAGCAACTGTTATGTCCGGAAATGGAACGAAACCGGAATCACTGATGTTGACTTATGGAACATGCAGTATAGTTCAAACACACTTACGCCATTTACTGGTTATGAACTTGTACAATCGAATCCAACAACCTACACCTTCACCGGGCAGCTGGAAAATTCAGATTATACTTCAAGCATGACTTACACTTCCGGAGCAGTTTTCCCCGGTCAGCATATTTTTGCAAATCCATATACTGCCGCCATAGATATTTCAAAAATACAGTTTGGCAGCAATACTGAAGCTTCTGTATATCTGTTTAATACGGGTAATTATAACGATTGGTTATACAACGAAGGGCATACTAAACCCGGAAACAATTCAGGTCAATACACTGTTGCCACCCCACAAACAGCCGGCTTTGGAGGTATTCCGGGACAAATACCATCTATGCAGGGATTTCTGGTGAAAACCTTAAATAATTCCGGAACAATTACGATACCATACTCTGCAGCATGTCAAAATGCCGAAATGTTACGTGTAAAGGGATTAGTTGAACCTGCTACACAATCGAAAGTTTTCACGAAAGTAGAAGTAAACGGAAAATACAGTTCGGATTGCATGTGGATATTTACCGACAAAAATTGCAAACATGGATTTGATAACGGTTGGGATGGCACTAAAATACCAGGGGCTGCAACTACATCACAAGTCTTTGCCATGGAACCCGATGGCAATTATCAGATTGCAGCTGTGGATGATTTAACTGAAACTTATTTGGGTTTTAGTGCCGGTCAGGATTACGACTATACACTTAAATTTACTCATCAAAACATCGAATCAAAATACCAAAATTTGTATCTGATTGATTTGGCAAACAATAATTGCTTAGATATTACAGCAAATGGTTCGGAATATCATTTTCAAGCTATTTCAACTCCAAATGCAGTAAAACGATTCAAGATTATAAGTTCAAAGCCCGGAGATATTCAATCGCAATCAGCACTTCAAGTACTTCAGCAGCAGGGAAACTTACTGATTCAAAACGGAAGCGAAAGTAAGGGCGAATTATACATTTATTCATTATCGGGCATAATGGTTCAGAAACAGAATTTTGCGGCCAATAGTCTGAGTTTATTGAACACCGAACAAATGGAGAAAGGAATTTATATAGTAAAAGCAAGTACTTCAACTGAGAAAATCACGCAAAAAATTCTGATTCATTAAGTGGTTTTATTGATTAGGCATTATTCCAGTTATAAGTATCTGATATATTGAATTATATGTTATAAAATAAAGAAATAGGAACGCTGATTTACACTGATATAACGGATAAAAAAAACGTATTAGAAATTATTTTCGCTGACCGTTGGTTCCAATAAATCGGTATAGATTAAAGAGCAAAATCAAAAATGCTTTCGTTTTAATTATACGTTCAAATTCAGCTTTATAAGCGAAATTCAGGGTTCTATTTTTTCTTAGTTTTACTTTAACAAATTAAAGAATGGATAATAAAAGTCTAAGAAAATAACAAAACGGTTGTAACTTTAAGTCCCCTTTGGAGGATTTAGGGGTGGTTGAATTGAAGTATTACCCGCCCCAAGCCCGTTCGGCTGAGCTTACATCGAAGCCTAAAGGGAATGTTAATTACCATCATTAATCATAAACTTTTCAATTATAGTAAAGTAGAATTAGGAATGAGCAGTTGGATATTGTTACTTAAATAAAAGATTGTTAGAGGAAATTCAACATTAAATCGTATAATTTGGGGTCAGTATTCGTTTAATTCGTAGTTATGGAAAAGAAAACAATCGTTATTACAGGTAGTACTCGTGGCATAGGCAACGGAATGGCAACAGAATTTCTGAAAGCGGGTCATCAGGTGTTAATCAATGGCAGGGATGTGGAGAAGGTAGCTCGGGCAGTGGCTGCATTAAAAGATGTGTATGGTGGTGACAATGTGGCAGGTGTAACGGGTAGTGTGAATGAACCCGAAACGCACGAAAAACTTATCAGTAAAGCTGTAAATGTGTTCGGCAAGATTGATATTTGGATAAACAACGCCGGCATTCCACAAGCTCACCGGAAATTTATGGATATTGAAGTTGAAGATATCAAAGCTATTATCGAAATAAATATTTACGGTCTGATGCTGGGTACACGGGCGGCTGCTCAGTTTATGACCAAACAAGGACATGGCAAGATTTTCAACATGGAAGGCTTTGGGAGCGACGGCCGAATGATGGATAAGCTGAGTCTATATGGCACTACCAAACGAGCCGTGAATTATTTTACTAAAACGGTGTCGAAAGAAATGCAAGGTGGATTGGTGCAACTAGGGATTCTAAGCCCGGGCATGGTGCGTACAGAATTTCTGACTCAGGCAAAAGATGCACGATCACCTGAAGAAGCAAAGCAATTCAAAAAAGTATATGATATCCTTGCCGAAAATCCTGATGTAGTAACTAAATTCCTTGTTGCCGGCATACTAAAAAGCAAAGAGCATTACGACCGAATTGAATTTCTGACCAAGGGACGCTTGTTTGTAAAAATTATCAGGATGACATTTTTATAGCAATACTAATTCGGAAAGAATCAGGTTTGAAGGTTATTCAAATAATCGGATGTAAACAATACCTGGTTCTTTACTGTCTCCTGCAAACTAAAACTGTAAATGTTTTTATAGTTTGTACCACCCACTGAATCGGGAATAGTTTACTCATTTATCACCATGTTATCCGGCAACAGTGGCATTGCTCCCCGTTGCGTACACACAAAAGCCGATATATCTATGGCAAGTTGATGAGCCTCAGAAATAGATTTTCCTTTCAGAAGTGCTGAAACAAAAGCAGCTGTAAATGAATCACCTGCACCAACCGTATCGGTTACAATTATGCGTGGAGTGTATTTGAATAAAACTTCGTCATTGGTAATAACATAGCTTCCATGAATACCTTTAGTCAATATCACAATTTTGAGGTTGTAGTTCACAAGCAATAATTTTGCCGCTTCTATCTCTGTTTTATTCTTCCAATCAAATAATTCAGTAACTACTGCAAGCTCTTCATCATTTATTTTAAGTACATTACAACGTTGTAACGAACTATCAATCAGTTCGAACGAATAATAATGCTGGCGAAGATTAATGTCAAAAATCCGAAAAGCATCATCCGGAACAAAGTCCAGAAAGCGGTTAATATTGTTTCGTGAAATTCGGCTTCGCTGGGCTAAAGAACCAAAACACACAGTACAGGTCTTTCGGGCAAGATTCTCCATTTCGGCTGTAAACAGTATATTATCCCAGGCAACATTCTCCTGAATATTATATTTCGGGATTCCCTCGGCATCTACTGTAACCTGAACTGTTCCAGTGGGTTGTTTAGTTCTGTTTATCAAAAATTTCAACTCTTTCTCTTCGAGCATCTGAAGTATTTCATCTCCGTACATATCATCGCCTACAGCACTTAGCACATAACCCGTTAATCCGAATTGTGAAGCCATATATGCAAAATTGGCTGGAGCACCGCCCAAGACCTTTCCATGTGAGAAAACATCCCACAGAATTTCTCCAATTCCTACACTAATTTTATCCACCGTTTTTTAGTTTTAATAGATACAGTTATATTGCTGCAAAAATACAATAAATATATGAAAATAACTTGTACCGGACTGATAGTATATTATTGTATCATTGTCGTTTAGTTGAACATTTACAAAGATATAAGGGGTAGAACTGGGGTGTTTTTCTACTACGAGCGTTAGTCCTGTTAAGCCAAGTAGCAAAACCGAGCGAGTTTTTTTAGTCGTCCTGAATTTTCAAATTCATTAACTAAACGACATTGATTAATGTATTTCAAAGAACGAAGTCGTCTTGATTTTTTAAAATATCCCTCTAATGGAGCTTTCTATACTTAGAAACTACCAACTTCTACCATAAAATTGCTCAAAAAAAGAGCAATTTTTAAGCTTCGGAGAAGTGTTATCATGGTAGAATTGTTCATAAATTATGTCTTTCAGAGCTCCGTAAAGATCGAAATTATAATCAATACAAAAATCAAGACGACTTCAACTATAATTTTAATCGCTCCAGTTCAATTAAATTTAATTATTTTCGTTTTTTAAATCAAATAATATCTCAAACAATTTTAATAAAACATTAGATTAAATAAAATATTTGAACTAAATTTATAGCGAATTTTAGCTTTTAAAAATAAGTCATTTTAAAGGCGTATTTTATAATAAACTGTTAATTCTTCGATTTCAATATTAAGTTATTTGAAAACGAAGACCATAGCTGAATAAGAAATAATTAATGTGTTGATTACTTGTAATTTATGCTCTATGGTACAGTTTTTGATATTTCTTTAATAAAAATGAATTGATGAAATTATTGAAACAGATATATTTGTTATAACTTAGTGTTATTGTGCGATTTGCAGTTAAAAAACCTGCAAATATCCGTTAAGTGTCGAACAATAATCTTTATATGCTGTTTTCAAAATATATTAATGTAGTATTAATTACATATTTACAGTGGTAATAATTTGATATTTCGAGATGTTTCACTACTTTTGCAGAGTTTTCCATAATAGCCTCAAGAAAATAGAAAATTCTAAAGTGTAATTTTTTCATTATTATTAAACTCTCGCCAAGAGCCTGATTATAGGAAATTAATGAATTTGAATTATGGGTATGGTTTTTAAGTCGGTAAATAAAAGAATAAAAAATATAGAGATTACAACGATGAAAAAAAGATTTTCTGAAGCTGTATCTGTCAGAACAAAGGGAATTCTCAGTGTTCTCATTTTGCTTTTATATCTTAGTATTAATGTATTAAATGCGACAACTTATTATTCTAGAGCTACCGGAAACTGGAATACGAATACAACATGGTCATTAACTTCTGGTGGTGCCGCAGTTGGTGCTGGCATATATCCAATTGCTGGTGATATTGTATACATTCAAAATAACCGAACAGTAACTGTAAATGCAGCTGCAGCTTGTGCGGATGTGAATATTGCTACTGGTTCTGCTCTGACTATAAACGGATTCAATTTCACCTCCTCAGGAACAACAACCTTAAGTGGTAATTTAACCCACACAAGTACTACCGCTACCAAAACATTTAATAATGTAGTTATTTCAGGTGGTACATGGACAAACAATGCCTCCGAAAGCTACACTATAGCTAACTTAACCCTTTCAGGCTCAACAATTAATGGTACCGGAACAGGAGTATTTAATATTTCTGGGGCTTTAAATGTAACTTCGGGTACAAATACCATGAATGCCCTGACTATGACTGTTGGTGGAACGACAACTGTTCAGGGTACACTTGTATTTGCCAGTACAACCGGAAATAAAACATTTGGAAATGTTGTACTCTCCGGTGGAACATGGACCAGTAACGCAGCAGAAACCTATCCAGTAACAAACCTAACACTTTCTGGTGGAACTATTAATGGGTCAACTACCGGTACATTTACAGTTAGTGGAAATTTAACTGTAACTGCTGGGTCTGTCAATAATTTATACGCATTTAATTTAACGGTAAACGGTACGACGACAGTTGATGGTTCTGCTGTTTTCCTAAGTGCAACGGGAACAAAAACTTTTGTTGGGCTAACTACTGTTAGTTCGACCGGAACATGGGACAATGACAATGTAGTTGAACCAATAAACTTTCGGGGTGGTTTAACTAATAATGGTATTTTTTATGCCGGAACTTCTGTTTATACATTTAATACAAATAATCAATCTATCAATGGAACTTTAACAATCCCTAATCTAACTGTTTCAGGTGTAACAGTTACCAACAATGGAAATTTGACAGTATCGACCGCTCTCTCAGGTAGCGGAGGTCAAACTACTTTGACAAATGCTGCAACTGGCACTTTAAACATAGGTGGTACATCAGCAATTACAACACTGACAGCTACAGCAGTTGGAAATACGGTAAATTATTATGGTGCTGCTCAGACTGTAAAAGCTACTACTTACAATAATTTGACATTATCTGGTTCCGGGACTAAAACTAATACAGGAACTACTGTAACAGGTATGTTTTCAATAGAAGGAACAGCTGCTCCTTCTACAGCCCCCACATGGTCGGGGACAGCCTATACACTACAATACAAAACAACGGATGCTCATACTGCGGGAACAGAATGGGTAAGCCCATTTGCAGGCTCAGGCGGGGTTATAATTGCAAATACTGCCGGTTCAGTAACAATGAACTCGGCTGAAGTTATGGGAACATCTATTCCGTTAACTATTAATTCCGGTGCTACTTTGGCAACCGGAAATTTTCAGCTTACACTAGGGGGCAACTACATTAATAACGGCGGAACACTTACTGCCGGAAGTTCGCCAATTGTTATTACCGGTACAGCAATTCAAAATATTGCCGGATTTACTACTACCGGGGCAGTTTCATCAACCAAAACAGGTGGAACTGCCACCTTTGGAGGTAATATCAGCGGTTCCGGATTGACAATAAACGGAACAGGTGGAACATTAAATACTGGCTCAGGACTTTTGCATACATTTACTGGTGATGTTATACTAACTGCAGGAACTTTAGATGGAGCAACCAGCACAATTAATACTGCCGGAAACTGGACAAATAATGGTGGAACGTTCACACCTTCAACAAGTACGGTAAATTTTACAGGAAATAATACAGCAATTAATGGAACGGCTGCCAGTCAGACTTTCAACAATATTATCGTAACTAAAACAGCCGGTCAGACACTAAGCGTAGGTGGAAGCACATCCTCACTTACTGCAAATGGGACATTTACAGAAACATCTGGTAATTTTAATGCACCTACTACCATGTCGGTTACAGGCGATCTCACTCTGACTGCCGGAACATTTACAACCGGAACAACTCTTAACGCATCAGGGAATTGGATAAATAATGGTGTTACTTTTACCGCCGGAAGCGGAACTGTGAATCTGAATGGATCTGCACAGACTATCAGTGGGACAAATACTTTCAACAATCTGACAATTGGAGGAACGGGATTAAAAACATTCTCCACAACTCCGACTGTAAACGGTATTCTTTCTATGGAAGGAACAGGAACAGTTTCTGGTGCTCCTACCTATGGTTCTGCTGCAACTTTACAGTATAATACAACCACAGCAAGAACCGCAGGAAGTGAATGGATAACTCCTTTTATAGCTACCGGTGGAGTTATTATTGCTAACACAGGAACAATAACTTTGAATAATTCAAAAGTTATTAACACCCCATTAACACTTAATTTAGGCGGTAAATTAAATACAGATGCCACAAATAATTATGGTGTTACATTAGGTGGTAATTTTACAGATGGTAACTGGTCAGCAATATTACAAACCTATATGGGCAGTGGAAGCTTTACCGCAAATGCCTCTACTATTACAATTTCTGGAACGGGTACACAAGGTATTGATGGAATTACAACAACAGGTTCGCTAACTTGCGATAAGACAGGCGGAGTGGCCACACTGACAGGAACTGTAAATGCAGGTTCACTGGCAAACACCGGACTTGGTGGAACACTTAATTTAGGAAGTGGATTAACTCATACTATCTCTGGTACATGGATCCGCACAAATGGAACCGTGAACGGAGGTTCAAGTACGTTGAATATCGGAGGCAATGTAACCAATACAGCCGGTATCTTTACTGCTTCAACCGGAACTGTGAATTATACCGGTGCAGCTCAAACCATTGCTGATGTAAATTATTATAACCTGACTTTCGCAGGAAGTGCTGCCAAAACAATGGGGACAAATACAACAACCATTGGAGGCAATCTCACCTTGAGCGGTACGGCAAGTGCAACAGCAGTGGCTGGTCTGACTATCGGTGCTGATTTGACCATTGGTTCAGGAACAACGTTTACATCAGGCAGCTTTACCCATAACATTGGAGGTAACTTTACTAACAATGGAACCTTTACTTCTGGAACAAGCACTATCAACCTGAACGGTACAACACAATCGATAAGCGGTGCAACCACTT
The DNA here is from genome assembly GCA_037134195.1 of Paludibacter sp. GTDB lineage: Bacteria > Bacteroidota > Bacteroidia > Bacteroidales > Paludibacteraceae > Paludibacter. The sequence goes on from JBAXMR010000085.1 coordinate 17,296, forward strand.
TCAACAACTTGACATTGGCCGGTAACGGAACAAAGACTTTTGCAAACAATACAATAACTAGTGCAAACTTCTCTATTGCAAGTGGCGCGGTAGCTAATCTTGGAACAGGTCTTACACATACAGCTTCAAATCTTTATCTGGGCGGAACGCAACAAAGTTCATCCACCTGGGGTGGTACTGGCTCAGTGGCAGATAATATTAATACAACCTATTTTGCTGCGTCTACTGGTATTCTTAGTAATCTTAAGAACTGGACCGGTAGTACAAACACTGACTGGAATGTGGCAACTAACTGGTCGGATGGTAGAATTCCAACATCAACAGATAATGTAATTATACCAAACGTAACGAATAAACCGACTATTGGGGCAGCAGCGAGTTGTAAAAATATTACTATCAATGCCAGCTCATCGGTTAGTATTACAGGAACAAATACACTGACAATTGCAGGTAACTGGACAAACAACGGTACATTTACAGCTAACAACAGTACCGTATTGTTTACCGGAGCGACACAGACTATCAGTGGAACAAATACCTTCAATAACCTGACTGCAGGTGGAACAGGATTAAAAACCTTCTCAACAACACCTACAGTAAATGGTATTCTTTCCATGGAAGGAACAGGAACTGTTTCGGCTGCTCCTACTTATGGAACTGCTGCAACGCTTCAGTATAATACAACAACTGCACGTTCTGCCGGTTCAGAATGGATTTCTCCTTTCACAGCTACGGGTGGGGTGATTATTGCTGGTACGGGCGCTGTTTCGCTCAATAGTTCGGAAGTAATCAATGCTCCTCTTACCATTAATTCAGGATCAACATTAAATACTACCTCTGCCAATAACTACGCACTTACTTTTGGCAGAAACTTTACAAACAGTGGTACGTTCACTGCGAATGCTTCTGCTATTACAATCACAGGAACAACTGCTCAAAGTATTGCCGGATTTAGCACTACAGGGGCTGTTACAAGTACTAAAACAGGTGGAACAGCAACTTTATCAGGAAATGTTAGCGCAGGTAGTTTGACGATTAATGGTGCCGGAGGAACATTAAATCTTGGAACAAGTTTATCCCATACAATTACAGGTGATATATTAATTACAACAGGAATACTTGACGCTGGTTCAAGTATTATTACTACTTCTGGTAATTGGACTAATAATACATGGTCTTCATTTACGCCTGGATCAAGTACTGTGTATATGACTGGTACTGCTAAAGCTATTGGAGGTATCGCACCAACTACATTTAATAATTTGACTATTTCCAGCGGCTCAACTACATTAAATGGAAATGGAAATATCGCAGGAAATCTAACCATAAACAGTAGTGCTACATTAACGAATAGTTCAACATATACACTTTCTGTTACAGGTACTACAACAATTTCGGGTACATATACAGATGGGAGTACGGGAGCAAAATCATTTACAGGTGATATCACAATTAATAGTGCTGGAGTTTGGAATGAAACCAATTCAGCCGCTTATAATATTGCAGGTAGTTTGACTAATAATGGAACTTCCTTTACTGCCAATACAGGTAATCATACCTTTTCGGGAAGCTCAAATTTTTTTAGTGGAAGTACAATTTCTTCTATTCCATATTTAACTCTTAGTGGATCATACACTAATAATGGAACTTTAACTGTAGGAACAACTTTTGGTGGAACAGGTAATCTTATTAATAATGGTACATTAAATATTGGCGGTACAGCATGGACTGTTAATATCACAGCTTCTGCTATTGGAAATACAATAAATTATACGGGGTCATCAGCTCAAACAATTAGAGGTATTACATATTACAACCTCGGACTATCAGGTGTTGGAACGAAAACATTTCCATCTGCAATTTCAATAAATAATAACATTTCACTGGCTAGTGGAACTACTGTTGATTTAGGGTCTAATTTAGTTCACACAGCAAATGTGCTTAATTTGAATGGAGTAGCTCAGTCATCATCTTCTTTTGGTGGTACTGGTTCATTAGCTTCAACTATAAATCCAACTTATTTCGTTGCAAATACCGGGGTTTTAAGTACTGCCAATAACTGGACAGGGGCAACAAGTACTGATTGGAATACAGCAACTAACTGGTCGAAAGGAACAGTGCCAACTGCTTCGGATGCTGCATTTGTTCCAAATGTTACTAATAAACCTATAATTAATTCCAGTGCTGTTTGTTCGAGCCTTACAGTATTTACAGGTTCTGGAGTTACAATCAATGGATCAAATACATTGACAGTATCAGGAAATATTGTTAATGCAGGAACGGTAACTAGTAATTCCGGAACGATATCATTAACAGGGACATTTACAAATACTGGAACTTTCAATTCCAATACAGGAACTGTAAATTACAATGGAGCTGCACAAACAGTTGCAGGTGTAAATTATTATCACCTTGCATTATCAGGTTCCGGTGCTAAAACATTGCAGTCGGGAACAACAACAATTGGAGGTAATCTAACATTAAGTGGAACTGTTTCAACAACGACTGTTGCAGTTTTATCCATTAGTGGTAATTTATCTATTGGCGATGGAACAACTTTGAATGCTGCTGGATACAATTTAACTGTGACTGGAACAACAACAGTTGGTGGTGGAACAAGTGGAATACTCAATATAACTGGAATAAACACCAAGACTTTTAACGGAGATGTTATTTTAAGCAGTGGTAGTACTTGGAATGAATCTGCTGCTTCAGACGTGAGTTTTGGGGGAAGTTTAAACAATAACGCTTCTACATTTACAATTAGTACAGGTAATCATACCTTTTCGGGCAGCTCAAATTTATTTAGTGGTAGTTCAATTACTTCAATTCCATATTTAACCCTTAGCGGTTCATACTCTAATAATGGGACTTTAACTGTAGGAACGACATTTGGTGGAACCGGAAATATAATAAATAATGGTACTTTAAATATTGGCGGTACAGCATGGAGTATCAATCTTACTGCATCTTCAATTGGAAATACTGTAAATTATACGGGGTCATCTGCTCAAACAATTAGAGGTACTACCTATTATAATCTCGGTCTTTCCGGTGGTGGCACGAAAACATTTCCATCATCAATTTCAATAAATAATAATATTTCATTGGCAAGTGGAACGGCAGCTGATTTAGGTTCCAACTTAGTACATACAGCAAATGTACTTAATTTGAATGGAATCGCTCAGTCATCATCTACATACGGTGGTACAGGTTCTATAGCAACAACTATAAATACAACCTACTTTGCTGCAAATACCGGCATTTTGAGTACTGCCAATAATTGGACAGGTGCAACAAATACAGACTGGGGTACTACAACCAACTGGTCAAAAGGGACAGTACCTACTATTTATGATGCAGTTTTTATACCAAATGTAACAAACAAACCTGTTATCGGCGCAGCAGCCAACTGTAATAATATCACTATCAATGCCAGCTCATCGGTTAGTATTACCGGAACAAATACACTGACAATTGCAGGTAACTGGACAAACAACGGTACATTTACAGCTAACAACAGTACCGTATTGTTTACCGGAGCGACACAGACTATCAGTGGAACAAATACCTTCAATAACCTGACTGCAGGTGGAACAGGATTAAAAACCTTCTCAACAACACCTACAGTAAATGGTATTCTTTCCATGGAAGGAACAGGAACTGTTTCGGCTGCTCCTACTTATGGAACTGCTGCAACGCTTCAGTATAATACAACCACTGCACGTTCTGTAGGTCCAGAATGGATTAGTCCTTTCACAGCTACGGGTGGGGTGATTATTGCTAGTACGGGTGCTGTTTCACTCAACAGTTCGGAAGTTATCAATGCTCCTCTTACCATTAATTCAGGATCAACATTAAATACTACTTCTGCGAACAATTATGCGCTTACTTTTGGTGGAAACTTTACCAACAATGGAACATTTACTGCGAATGCTTCGGCTATTACTATCACCGGAACAACAACTCAAAGCATTGCCGGATTTACAACTACCGGTGGAGTTAGCTGTGATAAGACTGCCGGAGTGGCAACACTGACCGGAAATGTAAATGCAGGTTCACTGGCAAATACCGGACTTGGTGGAACACTTTATTTAGGAGTTGGATTAACTCATACTATCTCCGGTGCATGGACACGCACTGCCGGAACAGTGGACGGTGGTTCTTCGACTTTAAATATCGGTGGTTCAGTAACCAATACAGCAGGAACATTTACTGCTTCAACAAGTACCGTGAACTATACCGGTGCTTCACAAACTATTGCAAACACAAATTATTATAACCTGACACTTTCAGGCAGTGGAACAAAAACACTTAGTGCAACTACCACTACAATTGGTGGCAGTCTTCTATTAAGCGGAACAGCTTTGGCAACTATAGCCGCTAATCTTTCAATTGCAGGCAATCTGAATATAGGTACAGGAACTTCACTTGATTTGGCTTCATTCACAGCGAACCGTGCGACTACAGGCGGAACACTTACAATAGGCGGCACATTACTCTTAAATGCAAGTAATTTCCCATCAAACTATAGTACTGTTTCAACTTCTGGTAGTTCTGTAAACTACAATGGTGCTGCACAAACAGTATATGCCACCAATTACAATAATCTTACTTTATCAGGCAGTGGAGTAAAAACCTTACAAGCCGGAACAACTGCTATAAGTGGCAGTCTTCTATTAAGCGGAACAGTAAGTTCAACAGCGGTAGCAGGTCTGACAATAGGTGCGGATTTGAATATCGGAGCTGGAACAA
>JBAXMR010000086.1:0-21853 GCA_037134195.1 Paludibacter sp.
CCCACGACCCCCTGCTCCCAAAGCAGGTGCGCTAACCGGACTGCGCTACACCCCGAAATGCTTTTCTCAAAAGCGAGTGCAAAGATACAACTTTTTTCTAAAGTTACAAACTAATTTTATCAAAAGAATGAAGAAATTAATAAAGTAGCTGATAATCCGATTAATACAACTATTGTTGTCCAGCCAAAAATATTCTGAAACCTGTTATTAACATGAGTGCCCATCACATCTTTGTTATTTACAAGCAATATCATACATATTAAAACCACCGGCAACAACAATCCATTTGCTACCTGTGACCACAATGTTATCGTAATCAATGGTGCATTTGGAATAAGAATTATGGCTGCACCAATAATAATAATAAAGGTGAATAACCAGTAAAACTGTGGTGCTTCTTTCCATTTTTTATCGATACCAGCTTCGAAACCAAAGGCTTCGCACACATAAAATGCAGTGGCTACGGGTAGGATAGTGGCTGAAAAAATAGAAGCAATAAACAATCCGAAGGCAAAGGTGGCTGAAGCAAGGTCGCCTGCTATAGGTTTCAGAGCCATGGCTGCATCCTTAGCTTCTTCAATTTTGATGCCGTTTTCATGAAGTGTTGATGCACAGGCTACAATGATAAAGAACGCAACCACAACCGTAATTATACTACCAATAATCACATCGGCTATGGTGTATTTATATTCGGTAATTTTCACCCCCTTCTCAATTACAGCCGATTGCATGTAGAATTGCATCCACGGCGCAATGGTTGTTCCAATAATTCCGATAACCACAGTAAGATAACCCATACTAAACTCAATTTTGGGTTTAATCATAGCCTGACCAATTTCGCTCCAGTGCGGTTTCCCCATCAAGGCAGAAACAACATAAATCAACAGAAATGCACTGAAAATAAGGAAAACACGCTCGCTCAGTTTGTAAGTTCCTTTTACCACCAGCCACCATACCAATGCTGCCGCAATAGGTACGCTGATGTATTTGCTTACACCAAAAACCTGAGAACTACCTGCCACACCTGCAAATTCGGTGGTTGTATTCCCAATATCGGCAATTAGCAACCCGACAAAAATAAAGAAAGTGATTTTTACACCGGCGTTTTCGCGAATCAAATCGGCTAATCCTTTGCCGGAAACAATCCCCATGCGGGCATTCATTTCCTGAACTACAATCAGCACAATCAGTGCTGGAATCATGGTCCACAAAAGATTGTAACCATACAAAGCACCTGCTACAGAATAAGTTGTGATACCACCAGCATCATTGTCAACGCTTCCGGTAACAATGCCAGGTCCTAAAATAGCTAGAAATAATACGATGTTACGGAAAAAAGATTTACGACGCTTGTTGAAATCTTTGTTGTTGATTATCGCCATGACCGACCTCCTTTCTTCGTTTTACCTTTATCCATAAGGTCTTCCACGATATCATCAATTACCACCATACCCAAAAGCGTATTTTCAGCATCAGTAACCGGAATAGCCAGCAAGTCGTATTTCTCAATAATTTCACCAAGCGTATTTACTTTATCTTCGTCCTGAACACTGATAATATCCTTATTCATTATTTCCGAAATTTTCATTTCAGGTCCTGAAATTACCAAATCCCTCAACGATATTGTTGCAACGAGTTTTTCATTTTCATCAATTACAAACATAAGATATAACACGTCGGCTTCGGGTTTTTGTCTGCGGAGTTCGTTCAGCGTTTCCTCCACCGTCATAGTTTCGTGGAACGAAAGTATATCGGTTGTCATTAAACTACCAACTTCTTTCGACTCATATTCAAGCAGTTCGCGCACTTCTTCCGACGAATCTTTTTCCATTTCGTTAAGAATCTGTTCGGCTTTTTCATCTTCCAGCGTATCGAGCAAATCGGCCACTTCATCAGCAGGCATTTTTTCAAGAACGTCGGCAACTTTTTCAATAGACAGACTTTCAATCAACTGAGCCTGTGCGTAAGGTTCCATTTCTTCCAAAACATCGGCAGCACGTTCTTCATCGAGAGCTTCGAAAATTTTAGCACGTGACGCAGAACCCATTTCTTCAATAATATCCGCTAAATCGGAGGGATGGAGGCGTTGCAGCTTGTTGGATGCTTGCGACAGTTTGATATTGTAATTAGTAGTGTCAAATGCCTGAACGTCGTCCCAAAGAATGAAACGGGTGTCCAAATCCAATTTGAAAATATTAAGCAGTTTGTTTACAATATCCGCCACACCAAGACGTCGAAGCAGACCTTCTGTGCCAATATCTACCGCAATTGCATAAGTCCCTGAAGGAATTGAAACTAAACGTACATCGTTGACACGAACCAGTTTACGTCCGTTAATATCAACAATCTGTTTGTCCAAAATGTTTTTTACAAGCGGAAGACTGTTATGAAGAGTTTCTTCTGGCAGGTCTTTGATTTCAGAGCAACAAAACTTATAATTTTGTTGATTACCTGAAATCTGAATGTGTTGATAATCCAGAAATCGCACCGAACCATCAATTTTGGTTTTCAGCGCAACAAATACCGGGCGGAATGCTTCTTCCTGAGCTACTGTCTCAGGTGTTGCATTTACGTAAATATCCATGACCATACCCAGCCGGGTACCATTCAGGTCATAAATCTTAGAGCCAATTACCTGGCTTAAGTAAAATGTGATTTGTGATGTCATTGTCACCTCCTTTTCTTTGCGACTCAGAGGGTGACTGTGGTGAGATTATTACAGACTACCTACTGAACCGGGATGATTCTTACTAAATTTTGTATCGCAGGGTCGTCGTCCATTTTGGAATGAATTTTTTAAAATTACGCTGCAAAAGTAATCTTTATTTCTCAAACAAAGTTGCAGCAAAATAGTTTTAACTAATTATATTTGTAGTTATTTTTGATTTAATTTATTCATAAACCTCTTCACATCAATCAAAATACGTTCATGATTCCCTGTTCCAACAACATCACCTGCACTATCAGTTGCTGTTAGTTCAAACTTGTATTTACGACCTTCAACAGCTGTCAATGTGGCTTCACAGTTAATGATTTCGCCTATAGCACTGGCTTTCAAATGTTTCACGCTGATGGAAGTTCCCACGCTCGAACCACCTTCGGGTAATTCAATAAGCTGAATAGCTGTATTTTCCATTAAGGCTACTAATGCAGGTGTTGCGAATACGGGTAATAATCCAGATCCATATTCTGATGCGGTTTGATTTTCATTAACAGTAATGGTTTGTGAGAATTTCTTTTGTGTCATTTATTGTGTTTTTTATTTTTCCACTTTAGTAAATCATGAAACCATTGAGCCATGTTGAAATGTCTGTTTCGTACAAGCCACATCATAAGTCTTTCACCTCTACGGAATGATTTGATATAAATTAACTCTTCATGAGCAAAGATATCAGCATATTCACTGCGTAGAGAGGCTGTGTTTGTATCTATCATCAAACGCACCTTACTTTGCGTTTTGGGTAAAGCAAGTAAATGTTTATACTTTTCGTACTCATTATGCTCTTTTAGAAAATCTTCAAAGGAATTCCAAAAGGTCACCACATTCTCAAAATGCATACGAGTTTTGTTTTTGGTGATTGCCAACGAGTTATAATGAACATAATGATAAAATGCCCGGTTTACTTTTACTATTTTATGTGCGAAATAATACAATCTTGACATTACATGACGGTCTTCGTAGTAGTCTAAGCCTTGTGGTACACGACATTCGGTCATCAAATACAGTTCCCTGCGAACCAGTTTGTCGCATAAAAATGAATGTGATTGTTCATTTCGAATTATATCGCTAAAGTGCTCATTATCATCGGATGAAAGATAATCTTCAAGTATCTCGGTTCGATCAGGATACTCCATAATCATATCCGAAACCACAATATCAGCATTCGCATTAATCGCTTTTTTATACATAACTTCAATCATATCCGACTCAATATAATCATCACTGTCAACAACAGCAATGTATGCGCCTTTTGCAGCATCTAAAGCTGTGTTTCGGGCAGCTGCCAAGCCCTGATTGGCTTGATGATGTAGAATGGTGACCTTATCTTTTCGGGCAGGATAACATTTAATAACAGCTTCGAGTTTTTCAATACTGTCATCGGGAGTGGCATCGTTTACGAAGATGTATTCAATATCCACAAAAGTCTGATTAAAAAGACTTTCGGCACATTTTTCAATATAATCCGAAACTTTATAAATTGGAACTAATATGGAAACCGTTGGATTCAAAGTAGTTGGTGTTTTTTTATCAGATAGTTACAATAAGCAATTTCGCTCAAACCGGAAAGTGTAAGAGCCACTACAACAGCTACAATGGAATGAAAAATCAATACACCCGGAATACAAAACAGAAAAAAGCTAATAAATGCAACAAACTGATTACGGGTAACAAAATAGTATTTGTTTTGAGGTACAAAGATAAAACTTATATAACAACCCACAACTAACCATACTAACACTGTAACGCTCAGAATTATAGCAAGTGGATAGGCCTGGAGCATATTTATTCCACCCAGAAGCCATACTAACCAATATCCTGTAAGCGCGACGACTGCAATAATTGCCAGTCCGATAAGTGTTTCGTAACGTATGATTTTTCGAACCACTTCCTTCTTTACATTTTCTATTACTTTAGGGAAAAGCGCACTGTTAATGCTCATGGTAAGCATACGGGGAAGAATAATTAGTTTATTTGCTAAATCGTAAAATGCAACATCCCGCATTCCGAAAAATGCTCCGATAATGATGGTAACACTTTCCTGCTTAATCGTTCCTGTTGAATTTGACCAGAAAAATGGCATAGAATCATTGAACAAAACTTTCAGTGATTTAAAAGGTAATAGGCTGATTTTAATTTTTTCATTGATAATTAAATAAAATGTAGACAGAATTCCACCCATTACAATTGATAAGGTAGCAATAAGGGCATACAGGGTATTATCAGTTGGTGATTTTATCATCAGAAAAATAAATGGGAGTGAAAGAATTCGCAATCCTAGTTGAATAAAAGTGACAATTCGCATTTTCTGAACTCCCTGAAAATACCAAAGCGGAAACAGAATCTCGTTCAATATCTGTGCAAAACAGATGGCAAATATTGCCGGATGGAGCTTCATGACCGGTATTGTGAGCATTAGTATTATGAAAACCGGAATTGATGCCAGTGCCAATAGTAATTTTGCTGTGAATACTCCCGATACGATGCTGTTTTTCATTTCGGGATTATCTTTATGCTCAACCATTGCTTTTACAGCTGGGTAGCTGAATCCAAATGAGATAAATCCGATAAAATAAGAAGTTACAGAAAGTGCAAAAACATACAGGCCGTAACTTCCTGCACCAAGCACCCTGATAAGGTAAGGATAAATAAGTAAGCCGAAAAGCGAATTGATAAACTGCAAAGCTGTCATAAAAAAGTAATTCTCAACCACTTTCGTGTTGTTTGATACTTTGCTTTTCAGTTTACGTAAACGGCTGCGCATGGGTTTCAGTGTTTGAACGGGATGTTTTTCAGTTGAATGCTGAATACTTTATCCGGTTCAACCGGCGACTCAAGTACTATTGATTTTAAATTGCGATGGGTAAACACTGCACAAATAGTATTGGATACATGATACAAATATTGATGAGCCTCATCGGGTAATCCATCCAAAATGGCAGCAATAACCGAATGGCGTGGTGTTTCGGGATTATAGCCGTAGTCGTGCCAGATTATCATGGAATTATCGTCTTTCAGTAATTCATACACCTTGGCACTGTCCGATTTTACTGCTTCATAGCTATGATCACCATCTACAAATATCAAATCGTACTTCTGATTCAGCGAGCCGAAATCGAAAGTCAGTGAATTGGCATACACGCTTTTTATATTATTCTCATCAGGAATAAGGCAACCGTGCAAATGGGCGTATTTTTCGTTCATTCCCATAGCAATGATATCTTCGGGCGAAAGATTTACCGATGTACAGTTTGCACCGGTATCGGCCACATTCAGAATACTTTCACCACGCCAGGTTCCGATTTCCATGTAATCACATTTCTTGTACGAAGCAGCCACCGATTTCAATAAGGCGAGGTCGGTGAGGAGGGAAGAACCATCCAGGAAAGTGAAATGATTTACTTCTGTAGTTCCATTTTGCAGAAAATTATTAATGTCTACAGTAGGTAATTGGATTTTCCTATATTTCTTTAACAAATACGACTCGTATTCGGTTTCGTCTTTTAGAACAAGAAAGATGGAGGAGGGTTTTATCAGTATTTTTCGCAGTATGCTGTAAATAGCTTTCAGGCGCTGACCGTTTGTCATTGGTTCAATATTTTTTTATAAATGCTTACTAACTCTTTTCCAACGGAAGGATAACTGTATTTATTGCGTGCCATCTCCGTTAGTTCTTCGGGATTATAATCAGTGTAGTGGTCGAGCATATAATCCAGTGCTTTAAAAAGAGCCATTTCATTCCCTTTTTCAATCAATAAACCATTGGATTTGTCAATATGTTCGGCAATACCACCCACATTGGTCGAAATAACAGGTAATCCGCATGCGAAACTTTCGGAAATCACTACCGGAATGTTTTCATAATTGGAAAACAACACGCTGAAATGACTTTGCTGATAGGCTTTTACTAATTCATCACCGGTTAGCATCCCCGTAAAAATTACCACATCATTTCCAAGTCCTTTTTCGTGCGAAAGTTCTTTGATATGATATGAATCAAGTCCTTCGCCAACAAGTACCAACTCAAAATCCTGTCTTTTTATCCGCAGTGCCTGAATCACGTTCAGCAAACCACTCAGGTTCTTTTGTGCATCGTCAAAACAGGTTACATTTAGTATCCGTATCTTTTCAGGAGATGGTTTTGCCAATCGTTGGAAGAAAATATCATCTACCACATTGTTGATAATGTGATAGTTGTCATTTTTCATGCCGTGTTGTTCCATACACTTTTGTAGGTGCAAGGTTACAGGCATAACAGCGTCGGCATGGGAAGCAGCCAGTATTGATAACCGGCGGTGCAAACCGTTGCGAAAAGTTTTTTCACGAAAATAACGTGTCCAGTGTTCAATAACGGTGTAAGGTATCTTGTTTTTCCACTTCATATATGTTCCTACCAGTGCGGTACGAGTAAAAACACTGGCCTGAATTATATCCGGTTTGCCCCACGATTCATACAACAATTTAAACCCTTCACGGTAAGCTGCAATATATTCTAATTGTTTGCTAATTCCTGCCAATAAGGAGTTTCCACCGGATGGATAATAAATCCGAATCTCCTGAAATCCTTTTTCTGTGCTAATTACTGTTTCTCTCTTCTTTATCGTTGGGTCAGGATGCACGTAAATCACAGCTACATTGGCATACAATGCAACTGCCTCGGCATGCTTCTGCACAAACAACCCAAACATGGGGTCGTAACGGTGCGGATACCACTGCGATATGAATAGAATTTTTATCAATTAGTCTTTAGTTTATAGTTAATAGTTTATAGTTTATAGTTTATAGTTTATAGTTTATAGTTTAGTCAATTAGCAACTTTTTCACCTTGTCTACGTGACTATTTGTTTCTTTGTCTACTTGTTTCTTTGTCTACTTGTCTACTTTTTTCCTTGTCTACTTGTTTCCTTTGAATTTATTTTCCCCACTAAAAACGAAGGACGGAAACGTTTTAGTATGTAATAAGGTTTGTTTTTTGCACCAAATCCTCTGTATAATCTTGCCACTCCTTCAATGCGCGAACCTTCAAAGTCGAAAATTTTCTGTTCGTTAGCATTTCGTTTAATTAGTTCATCGATAAGCAGAAACATAGCGTACGATTCTTTGCCCTTCACATTCGAAACCGGCAACAGGTATATTAATCGTTTATCTGTTTTCAGCAGACAAAGTGCTGCTATCAATTCATTATCAGCCGAAAACACTCCGATTAGCTCCATTGCATTTTGTTCAGTTCCTTTAGCGAGCAGATGCTCAAGAACGGGTTGACGGGGAGAAAGGTAATGCTTATCTACCGAAAAATAGAAGTGAATATATTCTTCGGTTGTTAGTAGCCCGGTATGCAAACCCAGTCGGGATGCTTTTTCGATGTTCCGAAGCGTGTTTTTGGAATAATCAGCTGCCAGTTCAGGGTAACTACGCTCAAGCGGCAAAATATAATTCGGAAAAACCAGTCCTTTAGCGTAATAGTTGCAATCGTTCAATGCCAACTCATAACTGAAGTACGGTATTTCTTTGATGAATTTTTTTACTGCACTTTCCGAAATTTCGTGAGCCGAAAAAATCCCCAATTGTTGGGTGAGAACAGGCTGAACAAGGTAGGGTATTTTGTATCTCGACTTTATGGGTAGTGGCATCACGTAGCTGTAATCATCAGCAACCAATGCTTCCCAATCGGGCGAAACCACATCCAGATACCAGGAATAAGCATAAATCAACCCATTGGCAGACAGCGATATACACTTATCCCAACGGTGATAATCAATGGCTTTATTCTTCAAATGAGTGATTTCCATACCTGCTTATCAATAAAACAATTGCAAAAGTAATAAATATTTGTTATAAAACGTAAAAATGAATGGAAAATCTTATTAAATTTTGAATTTGAGTAATAATTTCATAAAATCGTAGCTGAGTATTTTAAAACCTGAAAATATTGAAGGGAAATTGAGGCGGTTTAATAATGGTTCTACTATCGCAATCCGTAAAAAAATTGGAGGTATAATATATTAAACGTCAAATATTACTTACACTCTGAATATAGAAAAAAATTAGTAAATTGCGTCTTGTCTTCTTGATTCTTTGTTCTAATGTCTTTTATTATACTATCAAATCTGAATTATTCTAGTTGGATTTCAAAACAACAGCACAAAATTTACCTCTTTGTGCAAATTATTCATGATTCAAAATAAAATATTAGGGCAATTTCTTCAGTAAAAATCCTCTGAATCATGAGTTCAGATGATTTTTACCGGGGAAATATCCCCTGCGTCGATGCGATAGAGGATTTTTACCGGGGAAATATCCCCTGATGTATGTCGATAGGGGACTTTTACTCAGTAAAAATCCCCTGCATCGATGCGATAGAGGACTTTTACCGGGGAAATATCCCCTGCATCGATGCGATAGGGGATTTTTACCGGGGAAATTCACCCCAAAAACTTTCTGTAAACGATAATCTCAAATCTTATTGAATTTATATCTAATAAATATAACCATTAAAATACAGGGAAACCAACAAAAAAAAATTTAATTTGTAATTTATTTCAGTTGAATTATGTAATTTTGTAAATGATTCCAAAAATAGCAATACTATAGCTAGAAAAACAATTTTTAGTATTTTGAAATATCTAACCCAACAACCCTAAACTTCATGAAAAAAGCTATTAGTGTTATACTCTTTTGGGTATGTATGAGCACTTTGTTTGCTCAGCAAATCTCTGTAAAGACATTCCGAAAACTGGAAACCGACCTTGATGCACGGGTTTCTGAGCCGCTAAAAGACCAAAACGGAGATTGGTGTGCTATTATTAAAGTACAAACCACTCAATCGGGATTTTATTTTGATGGCGGACAACTTGGCATCGTGAAAACCGTACCCAAACACGGCGAAATATGGGTGTATGTTCCCTGGGGATTGAAGCGACTTACTATTTCGCACGATAAACTGGGAGTTTTACGCGATTATGTTCTCAATATTCCAATAGAAAAAGCAACCGTATATGAACTGGTAATTACCACCGGGAAGGTAATTACTACGGTGGATGAAACCATTGCCACTAAATTTCTTATAATAACTTCCAATCCAGCAGGAGCTGATGTATTTATCAACGACCAACACAAGGGACAAACACCGTTTCAGAGAGAAATGGCGGAAGGTGAGTATACTTACCGCATTGCAAAGGATTTATATTATCCTACTGCCGGAAAAGTCAATCTGAACTCGACTAAAGATAAGGAACAAATTGATTTACAACTAAAACCTAATTTCGGATTTGCACAAATTACGACTAAACCCGAAGATGGCATGACGGTAACATTGGATGGAAAAGTGCTGAGTCAGACCACCCCATTAAAAACTGACACATTACGTTCAGGAAAACACACTGTTTCAATCAGTAAACTATTATTTCACAGTCAGGAGAAAGAAATACTTATTGCTGATAATCAGACTATTCCCGTTGAATTTGCATTACGTCCTGCTTATGGCAGCGTGAATGTGGAAACGAAACCGGAAAGCGGGGCAACCATCAATCTGGATGGAAAACCAACTGCACAAAGCACTCCGGCAAAATTAGAACGGATTATTTCGGGTGAACATACCATCACGTTGCGTAAAGAATGGTATGAACCGAAAACCATTAAAGTGAAAATTGAAGATGGTGTTGACTTGAAACAAACCGTTTATTTAACATCCACTTATGGTGTAGTTCAATTGACAACTGATAGCGAAAGCGAACTGTTTATAGATAACGAATCCAAGGGAAAAGGCCGTTGGGAAGGCAGGTTAATAGCCGGACTCCACAGTTTTGAAGCCCGCAAGGAAAACCATCACACTGCATTACAAAAAATTGAAATTCAGGTAGATGAAACCAGGCAAATAAACCTTAATCCAAAACCGATTGTAGGTAAACTTAAAATTGTTACCAATGCTATAGGTGCAACCATAAAATTGAATGGTAAAGAATATGGTACAACACCCCGACTAATAAGTGATTTATTTGCAGGTGATTATAAACTGACGATTGAAAAAGAAGGCTTTGGCACGCTTACAAAAAGTATTATGATTGAAGAAGGCAAGACAAAAGAAATTATTGATACACTTTCAACCGGAACTAATGTTACGATTAATAGTGAGCCCTTGCAAGCTCAATTATTTATTGATAATAATTTCATTGGTCTGACACCTATGACTTTAATGTTGAATTTTGGCAACCATAAGCTGAAATTAATAAATGGAAAGAAAATAAAAGAGGAAACGATAACTATCAAAGAGGAAAATAATAATACTTTTGGATTTGATGTGAATGAATCTGTTCCAGTGTTGATTAGTAGCTCATTGAAAGATGCGGAAGTTAGCATTGATGGTCAAAGTGAGGGATTTATTCCGATAAAAACGATGCTTAAAATTGGAAATCACAAATTGAAATTAGAAAAAGATGGAGTTGTTTTGGAGAACGAAATTAAAGTTAGTTCGTCAGGAAAGAACGAGTTCAATTTTACAACACGTGATTTTGTGAAAGATTTCTATCACAAGCATTTTATAGCTGCAAGCTATGCGTATCATCAAACTATTTTTGCCAATACTACCTTTGCCAACCGAATTTCAAATGGCAGTATAACAAATGAATATGGACATGCCGCCGTCCTTTCGTGTAGCTTTTATCCCGTTGAAATAGGTGCAACAGTATTTAGCTCAGGTTTTAAAGCACATAATTTAGCACCGTTTAATGATAATGCGGCAATATCCCATCAGGGCATCGAAGTAAGTATAAATTATATTCCGATCAATATTGGTACAAGCATTTTTCCTTATATTGGTGCAGGTTATCAGTTATCCCGACTGTATTCAGCCGCTGGAACAATGACCATTGAAGGTGCAGCAAGTACCGATACATCCATGCCGGTGCTGAAAGCTGGTTTAAAAATCAGGGTATTACGTCAATTATTTATTTTTGGAGAATACAAGCAAACTTTTCCATTGAATGGGTCAAGCTATAATTCACAACAATTGAGTGGGGGAATTGGGATAGCCCCCTAAATCCCCCGAAGGAGGACTTGAAGACCAAGTTTGTTAGAACTTCGGTATAATCGTGAGAGCTTCACTTGGAGTGAAACTCTCATTTCGTAACACAACAATATTCATTATCAAAATGATATGGAACACAATAGCGAAATAATACTTTACCAAACCTCCGATGGGCAAACTAAAATAGATGTCAGGTTGGAGGATGAAACGGTGTGGCTGAATCAAAAACAAATGGCTGATTTATTTCAGACCACTGTACCAAATATCAATATGCACCTCAAAAACATCTTTGATGAGGGAGAATTAGAACCTGCGGCAACTATTAAGAATTCCTTAATAGTTCGATTGGAAGGAAATAGGCAGGTAAATAGAAATATCGATTATTATAATCTTGATGCTATTATTTCGGTAGGTTATCGAATTAATCGCACGTAGCCACTCATTTTCGTATTTGGGCTACCCAACGACTCCGCGAATATATTGTAAAAGGTTTCACATTGGACGATGAGCGCATGAAAGCTGCTGGTCAAATCCGGTATTTCGATGAACTAACGGAACGAATCCGTGATATACGAAGTTCGGAACGTATTTTTTATTTGAAAGTGAAAGATATTTTCAGCTTAAGCATCGACTATGATGCAAAAACAACTCAGGCAAAACAATTTTTTGCAACCATACAAAACAAATTGCATTGGGCTAGAATATTTTATATTTTTAGTTTTTTAAATTCCTTTAGATTGACGGTGATGCCCCAAACGAGGCAAGAAAGACGACTTTTGAAATCTAATCATTTTGTTTTCATAATTGATGGATGAATACAGAAAAGGTCTTCGGACTGAAAGTCCATAATAACCTAGCCCAATGGCAACGTCCTGAAAGGACAACGCCTTGGGGATAATAAAACAAAATCAATAGCGCCGTGAAACGGCAATATAATATGATTGAAATTTAATTATAATTGCAATAATTAAAATAACGAATATGTCACAATCCTTATCGAAACTATATATCCATGCTGTATTTCATGTAAAATATAATGAATGTCTGATACAATCAGAAGACGAAAAAGAATTGTATGCCTATATTGGGGGTGTTTTAAAATTATCAAAATCAATTCCAATTGCAATTAATGGCACAGAAAATCACATTCATGTGTTATGCATTATGTCGAAAAACATTTCATTAGCCAATTTATTGGAAGACATAAAGGGTGATAGCAGCAGATGGATTAAAACATTAGGACCACATTATCGTGAATTTGTCTGGCAGGGTGGATATGCAGGTTATTCAGTAAGTCAATCGAAAGTTGAAATTGTAAAAAAATACATTGAAAATCAGAAAATTCATCATCTATCTCAAACCTTTAAAGATGAATATATTATTTTTTTGAAAGAAAACAAGGTAGATTATAATGAAGATTATCTATGGACATAAATTTATATTGCCCCTTCAGGGCGCATACTGGTGGGTTGATTCATTTACCCAAGGCGACATCCGCCAACTGGCGGATTTTGCCATTGGGCTAGGTTATAATAGGCTTTCAGCCTGAAGAACTGAAACTACTACAACGGTCGAATAAATAGAAAGAAAAAAAATATCAATGTGTCCAACCGCAAAAACGGTTATTTGCAACACTAAATTTTATAATTATGAAAATATCAAAATTCATTACCTTACTACTATTCTCCCTTTTTCTTTTCTCCTGCGAGAAAACGAACGAAGATATATTTAATGCTGTGTTTACGAAAGGAGAGTTAGGAACTACCGAAATCACATCAATTACCAACGTACGTGATACTACCACCACGTTGAATTGTGTGCTGACTTTTAAAGGGAAAGGCTATTTATTGGCTCGTGGTGTATGTTGGAGTACTACACAGCATCCAACCATTGATAATGGTCATGTTACCGTAAAAGATACCGGAACGGTTACGCTGAAAATGAGCAAACTAAGTCCGGGTACACTTTATTATGTGCGCCCGTTTATTACCAACAACGAAGGAACAGCCTATGGAAATGAATTAAATTTCACAACCAAAACAATACCCACACTAACAATTGCAGCCTCACCTACCAATCTTACAGCCGTTTCAGCAACTATAACAGGAACGGTTACCAGCGATGGTGGCGATTCGGTAACGGTTCGTGGTGTATGCTGGGGTACAAGTTTAAAACCAACCATTGCGCTCACCACCAAAACAAACAACGGGGCAGGAAAAGGAATATTTAATGCCGATTTATCCGGTTTGGTAATAGGTACAACTTATTATGCCAGAGCTTATGCCACTAATGCCTATGGAACTGTATACAGTTCTGAAATTTCATTCACCACCCAAAACCTGCCAACACTATCTACAACAGCCGTAAGTAATATTACAACCATAACAGCCACATCCGGGGGAACAATATCCAATGATGGCGGTTCTACAATTCTTGCCCGTGGCGTATGTTGGAGCACCAACCAAAACCCGACTATTGATCTGACAACCAAAACTAATGAAGGTATTGGAATCGGTTCTTTTTCAAGTACATTGGTAAATTTACAGATTAATACAACTTATTATGTTCGGGCGTATGCCACCAATGCATTAGGTACAAGTTATGGTGCTCAACAAACTTTTACAACCAACGGATATGCCACGATTACAACCAATGCCGTTTCGGCTATAACTTCTTCAACGGCTACTTGTGGAGGAAATATATCTTTGAGTGGAGGTTCAAGTATTACTGCCCGTGGAGTATGCTGGAGTACAAGTACTAATCCGACTATTACAAATAGTAAAACATTGGATGCAACTGGAACAGGCACTTTTACGAGTTCAATTACCGGATTATCACCCGGAACAACCTATTATGTCCGAGCTTATGCCACCAATACAGCCGGAACGCAATATGGTTCAAATGTAAATTTTACCACTAACAGTGTTTTACCAACTATAAGTACTACGACTATCTCAGGTATTACTACTTCTTCTGCCGCTTCGGGTGGAAATATAACTTCTGATGGCGGTTCAACGGTTATAGCAAAAGGAGTTTGTTGGAGTACTAGTTCAACACCAACAACTAGCAATAGTAAAACTTCGGACGGAACAGGAGTCGGAGCTTATACAAGTTCAATGAGCGGATTAGCAGCTAGTACAACGTATTATATTAGGGCTTATGCAACGAATAGTGTTGGGACTTCTTATGGTTCTCAGCTTAGCTTTTTAACTTCAGCGATTTTACTACCAACACTTACCACTACTGCAGTTTCTGGTATTACTACTTCTTCTGCCACTTCGGGAGGAAATGTAATTGCTGACGGTGGAGCAACTATAATAGCACGGGGTGTTTGCTGGAGCACAAGCTCTACACCAACAATAAGTAACAGCAAAACTTCTGATGGTATGGGTATCGGGACTTTTACAAGCTCAATTACAGGACTTTATGATGGAACTACTTATTATGTAAGGGCTTATGCAACAAATAGTGCTGGTACAAATTATGGAACGGAAGTGAGTTTTAAAACAAATAATCTTACTGTAACGGATATAGATGGAAACGTATATCATACAATTACAATTGGCACACAAACCTGGATGGTTGAAAACCTGAAAACTACCACCTACAATGACGGGGCAGCTATTCCAAATGTAACAGATGATACAGCTTGGAAAGCTTTGACAACCCCTGCCTACTGTTGGTATAATAACGATGCAGCAACATTTAAAAATACTTATGGAGCATTGTATAACTGGTATGCTGTTAATACGGGCAAATTAGCACCAATTGGCTGGCATGTTCCAAGCGATGCTGAGTGGACTACGCTTACAGATTATTTAGGAGGTGGAAACGTAGCAGGAGGAAAATTAAAAGAAATAGGCACGACCCATTGGCTAAGCCCAAATTACGGTGCAACCAATGAAATAGGCTTTTCAGCCCTTCCGGGGGGTCGCCGTGAAGGCTACTGGGATGGAGCGTTCAGCACCCTTGGCGAAGATGGTGGCTGGTGGTGTGAAACTGAGTTCAGTACGTGGAATGCCTGGTATAGGAACATGTTCAACCTCAACAGTGCCGTGGGTAGAAGCAACTATTACAAATATAATGGCTTCTCTGTGCGCTGTGTCAGAGATTATTAATTTATTCTAATAAATATCGAAATTTCAGTTTCACTACTATTTGATTATTTTCTTTGGTGATTTTTACAAATCTAAGGTTGAGCGTATCTTGTAAAAGTTCGGCGAATGGCTACCGATAGATCGGCATGTACCATCAGCCTTCGTCACAGTTAAAAGGAAATCTCCTGCTTTCCATAATAGGTGCAAAATATAAATGTGAGCGTAAACCTCGCCGAACTGGATATGAATATAAAATGAGAAAAAGGTTGCACTAGTTGCATGAGACAGTTATCATAATCCTGATTTTCATTTATTCCCTCAAAATTACTATCTTTGCGCCTCAATTCAATAAAAAATCAATGGTTCAACTACTCTTTATACTTATTCTTGTAATTCTCACTGCCGACTTTATTCTTGAACGCTATCTGGCATTTCTTAATATTAAAGAATCAGGTAAAAAACTTCCTGCATTACTTCGTGATATTTACGACCCCGAAAAATACAGCAAACAGCAGGAGTATTTCCGTACTAATTCACGGTTTGGAATGCTCACAAGTTCATTCAGCTTTGTCATTACACTGGTTATGTTTGCTTTTGGCGGTTTTGCCTGGGTTGATGGTCTGGTTCATCAGTTTGTGGATAGTCCAATCTGGACTCCGATACTGTTTTTTGGCATTCTTTTTATTGCCAACGATTTGATTTCTATCCCTTTCGAATGGTATGACACCTTTGTTATTGAAGAACGTTTCGGATTCAATAAAGTAACTCCCAAACTTTTTGTTTTGGACAAACTTAAAGGATACGGAATGACTATTGTGCTGGGTGGAGGCATTTTATTTGTTGTAATTTGGATTTACACCCTTACCCCTGACTATTTCTGGTTGCTGGCATGGGCTGTGGTGACCGGTTTCAGCCTGTTTATGACCATGTTTTACTCACAGATTATCGTTCCGCTGTTTAATAAGCAAACGCCGCTTGCCGAAGGGGAGCTTCGCACTGAAATTGAGAAATTTGCAGCGAAAACCAACTTCAATCTTGATAATATCTTTGTGATTGATGGCTCGAAACGTTCCACCAAAGCAAATGCCTATTTCAGCGGGCTGGGAGCTAAGAAGCGTATCGTGTTGTACGACACCCTGATGGACAAAATGACTACCGATGAAATAGTTTCGGTGCTGGCACACGAGGTGGGTCATTACAAACACAAACATACGCTGATTAATTTCCTGATTTCAATGCCAACTACCTTACTTTTATTCTTTGTTTTCGGACTGATACTACAAAGCGATGTGCTTGCACAGGCATTGGGAGGCACTCATGCTTCGTTTCATTTAAATGCGTTGGCATTCAGCATACTCTATTCACCGTTTTCGCTTGTGTTGGATATTGTAACCAATGTTCTTTCGCGAAGATTTGAATATCAGGCAGATAAGTTTGCCTCTTCGCACGGATATGGTTCGCAGCTCATTTCCGGTTTGAAAAAATTATCGGCCACATCGCTCAGCAACCTGATGCCACACCCATTGTATGTGTTTTTTCATTACTCACATCCCACTTTATATCAGCGAATGAACAAAATAATGCACAATTCATAATATAGAATTCCTAATGTTGAATTCATAATATTAAGAAATACATTCATTATGCATTATTAATTATTAATTATTAATTGATTGACTATGTTATTAGGAATCATGGGTGCCATGCCCGAGGAAATGGATAAAATCATTGCTGCCATTGAAGAAAAGGAAATTGTGGAGCGTGGCAGCAGGCTGTATTATCGTGGAAAACTTTACAGTCAGGAAGTAGTAGCTGTGTTTTCGCGCTGGGGAAAGGTAGCTGCCGCTACTACAGCTACCAATATGATTCTGGAATTCAATGTCGATCGCATTGTGTTCACAGGAGTTGCCGGAGCTATTTCACCCGAACTGAATGTGGGTGATATTGTTATTGGTCAGCGATTGTTTCAGCACGATATGGATGCCCGTCCGTTGATGCGCCGTTTCGAAATACCGCTTACCGGTAAAACTTCTTACGAAACTCCTCAGCAGAATGTGGATATGATGGCTGAGGCTGTGCATAATTTCCTGCGAAACAACAAAACATTTCGCAAAGAACTGGCCAATCATGATATAAAAAATGTGAAAATGCTTACAGGTGATATTGCCAGTGGTGACTTGTTTATATCGAGCAAGGAAATGAAACGGATTCTGAGTAAAAACCTGCCTTCAGTGGTTTGTGCCGAGATGGAAGGGGCTGCAGTTGCTCAGGTTTGTGACGATTATGGCGTTCCATTGATTGTAGTGCGTGTTATATCAGATACGGCCGATGAAGAAGCACATATTTCTGCAATAGGCTTTGTAAACCAACATGCTGGAGATTATTCGCTATCCATCCTGAAAGAGTATTTGCTAATTATTAATTAGAGCTGATTTTTTTCAGACTCTTTTACACTCAACAATCACTCTTTTTTCATTAGCCACAGTACAGGCAATCAGGTAAGTGTCACCACCTTCCTTTATTTTCAGCTTTTTCCGAAGTTCATCTACTGAAAGGGGGTAATTTCGGGTACTAATATTGGCTTTTGTTATCCTTGATACCATTTCTTTCAATTCATTTTTTGAGTTAATCCAAACTTTCTGCACTTCAAATACGCGTCCAGGAAAGTCAATTGAAAGATTCCCTGATGTATATAAATGTGTATTTGTGTGGAGTTTATTCAATTTATACCTACTGCCAATCAATTTAAATGCTCCACTTTTCATAACAGCAGCATTTGGTTCATAAAGGTATTTTGATATCTCAGAAGTAAAAGTGACAGAAGTATTTACTTCCTCGTCAGCATCAAACTCAAAAATCTGAGCTGTTTTGGTTTTACCAATGTTGATTGTCTTTATTTTTTTATGATTATCAGTCAATTGATTCAGTAATAGCAACACTTCCTTACATTCATTTTCTACGCTGATAATGTGAATCTCCGAAGTTGTTGGCAATTCGCGAACAGCTGCCGTAATATCGAGCATAGGGGAGAGTTTAATCATCACTTTGCCGGATTTTTCCAACAAAAGTGGAGCAAGGTCTGAAACATTCGGTTCGCAATCGGACAAAAAGACCACTTTCTTTCCACTTTCACTTCGTCGGGCAGGATCAATATAAATCCAGTCCACTTTGTCCATTATTTTGCTAAGATAATGTATCGAGTCACCCATGATTACATCAATATTTTCCCTTCCTAAAACCTTAAAATTGGATCTCGCCAGTTCACACAAATCTGTATATCTCTCAACATAAGTCACTTGAACGAATTTCTCAGCCATAAAACAACAATCAACTCCGAATCCTCCTGTAAGATCAACAAGCCTATTGCCTTCGCAAAGACTTGATTTGTACTTAGCTGTTGATTCTGAGGAACTTTGCTCTAATGACAGTTGTGCAGGGTATAATATATCATCTGTATTGAAAAACAATGGCACTTTCGACTTTATTTTCTGTTTCCCATTAATTTGACGGATAGCCAATGGCATATCAACCAATGGATAACGAATGGATTGAAGAGCTAATTGATGAATATCAGTATCAATATTATCAGATATAAATCGTTGAGTTTCCTTATTCATAAATCGCTGAATTGCCGACAAAATTACATAATTATTAAACAATATGGAACGATTGTTTATAAATGCATATAAAAAAAAAGGTGTTTGAATAATTTCCAAACACCTTTCGTTTAAGTTTTTGATTTTTTACCACATTAGGACTACCCT
Source organism: Paludibacter sp. (assembly GCA_037134195.1). Classification (GTDB taxonomy): domain Bacteria; phylum Bacteroidota; class Bacteroidia; order Bacteroidales; family Paludibacteraceae; genus Paludibacter. The sequence continues at coordinate 19,603 of JBAXMR010000086.1, forward strand.
AAAATTCATTACTTGTGGCGGATCTATTGCAAAATCAGAATTTGTCACATAAACATTAACACCTCCAACCGAATAATCGAAATCTACCGTCCGTGTCCAAAGTACATTTGCTGCATTCTGATAATGGCGTACATAGGGTAAACTTTGCTGAACTCCATTTACATTATCAATGTAATAACCTAATACAGAGCCACTGCTATACACAAACGTTGTGATTTCGGGCATTGAAAAATGACAGGTATAAAATCTGTTTAAACCGGCATTATCAGTTTTTTCAGTCCAGTCAGAACTGTTAGTAGTAAGATTAATAATTTTCCAGTTAGTTCCATACCCTTGTGGTCCTTCTGGTCCAACAGGCCCCTGACATGATACAAATATCAATGTAGTCAGCAAAAATAAAATGATTTTTCTCATAAAATTAAAATTAATATAGTTTATATTTACAACAGCGGAGATAATACAAAATTTGTGCCTTTTTTTATTTTAAAACGCATAGATATAAAATTATTATTGGTATTCTTCTTATTACCAATCAATTAGTCAATCTCATTTTTATTAAAGTTTCTTGATTACAAAGTTTTTTGTCGAACTAAAAATATTTTATTACTTTTGCAGCTGATTTTGGTATCGAAACAACTTTCGTTGAATTGATAAAAGGGAATCCGGTCAAATTCCGGAACAGTACCCGCTGCTGTAGACTCCACACCAAACGTATTGAACAACACTTTTGCCACTGGTATTTCAGTTGACAGTTGATAGTTGACAGTTGATAGTTCGAGAGAACGATTCATCCATAAACTAATTGACTATTCAACCAATTCGGGAAGGCGTTCAATTACGGGAGTAAGTCAGAAGACCTGCCATTTTCGTTTTTTCGTTTTTGCTCTCGGGATTAATAGCAAATAGAACATGGACACATCTTTGTACGTGCATCTTCTTTATTTTTATTGTTGTTATTTATTGAATCCCTGTGGCATTGACGTATTTTATCGTGTCAAATAATTTTTTATATAACTAACACCCAATAATTTATCAAAAATGAAAAAGAACTACTTATTTGCTTCGCTATTTATTTGTGTTTTTGTATTTGTTCAACCCTCAAATGCTCAATGGGTCTCAGATATTGACGATTTAAGTTTAAGTCCACAAAGTTTTTGGAATGGCAGTAATGGCAGTGGTAGCTTTACCTCCGGACCAGTTAAATACATTACTAATTATAATGCCTCCTGGGGTTCTTGGAGTGGATTTTGTTATTCGAATATTACGGATAATACAACTTCCGGATATGCAAATCAATACAGTGCTATTACCGGAAAAGGTGCTTTAAATTCCAAAAATTATGCAGTTGGTTATGGTGCAGATACAATTGTATTGAATAATCCGGCAAATATGGACGGTCTTTATGTTACAAATTCTACTTATGCTTATCTGGACATGCTTAATGGTAGTGCTTTTTCTAAAAAATTCAGTACAAATGATTGGTTTAAACTGACAATAAAAGGTTTCGACAAAGATCATACTCAGGTGGGAAAAGTAGATTATTATTTGGCTGATTTCAGGTTTACTGATACAACTAAAAATTATATATTGAAAGACTGGCAATGGGTTGATTTAAGCTCATTGATTAATGTTTCATATATAACATTTGAACGTTCATCGAGCGATAATGGCACCTGGGGAATGAATACACCAGATTACTTTTGCTTAGATGCGCTAAAAATAAAAGGTTTTACTGATGTTCTGATACCTCGCACAGAGAATAATACTAATATTTCATATAATGTTTATCCAAATCCATCGAATGGCTACCTGACTATTTCAGGCAAAAATGAAATACAGCAAATCAGTATCTTAGATTTATCGGGAAGAATGGTATATTCAAAGTCAATTATGGAAAGTAATCTTGCTCAATTATCTTTAACAAACAAACTAAACGGAGTATATATTGTTAAAGTTACTTCAGCTTACAAGGAAGAATACCATAAAATTCTTTTTCAATAAATATACCGTAAAATAAGTATGAATTTTCGCTTTTATCTGCCATAATATTTGCATTTCATACTGTAAACCGGAGCTAAATTAGTTCCGGTTTTTGTTTTTTGAAAAATAATTTTCGTAATAGCTTTCTGAAAATGAATAGAGTAGGGGTAAAGCACAAAAAATATACATGCAACCTTTTGTAAATTCGGCAAAAAGCAGTACTTTTGTGCCGGGTAAGTCCTGCACGACCAGCTCCTTTCGAACTCCCCCA
>JBAXMR010000087.1:0-21837 GCA_037134195.1 Paludibacter sp.
GACGTTGGTCTTCCTGAAGGTCAAATGGGTAACTCCGAAGTGGGTCACCTGAATATTGGTGCAGGACGTGTTGTTTATCAGGATTTAGTGAAAATAAACATTGCTTGCCGCGACAACAGCATTCTGCAAAACCCTGAAATTATCAACGCCTATTCGTACGCCCGCGACAATAAAAAGAAAATCCATTTTTTAGGATTGGTTTCCGATGGTGGCGTTCACAGTTCATTGGATCACTTATTCAAATTGTTGGACATTGCCAAAGAATACGGCATTTCTGACGCCTTCGTTCATTGCTTTATGGACGGTCGCGATACAGACCCACGCAGCGGAAAAGGCTTTATCGAACAATTGGCAGCACATACAGCAGAAACTGATACTAAAATTGCATCCATCATTGGCAGATATTACGCAATGGATCGCGATAAACGTTGGGATCGCGTGAAACTGGCTTATGATTTAATGGTAAATGGCATTGGAACTCCTGTTACTAATACGGTTGCTGCTATGCAAACTTCATACGATGAAGGTATAACAGATGAATTTGTTAAACCAATCGTAGCCGTTGATGCATCAGGAAAGCCACTGGCAACAATCGAAGCCGGCGATGTGGTTATTTTCTTCAATTATCGTAACGATCGTGCCAAAGAATTAACCGTAGTGTTGACTCAGACTGATATGCCGGAAGCAGGAATGCATACTATAGCGTTGGAATTTTATTGTATGACTCCTTACGATTCAAGTTACAAATGCTTGCACGTAATGTTCGACAAAGACAATGTTCAAAACACCTTGGGAGAATATGTTTCAAACCTTGGAATGAAACAATTACGTATTGCTGAAACAGAAAAGTTCGCTCATGTAACATTCTTCTTCTCCGGTGGTCGCGAAAGTGAATTTGAAGGCGAAGACCGCATTTTAGTTCCCTCACCTAAAGTGGCAACCTATGATCTTCAACCCGAAATGAGCGCTCCTGAAGTAGCCGATAAATTAGTTGCAGCACTGAATACTCAAAAATATGATTTCGTTGCGCTCAACTTTGCTAATGGCGACATGGTAGGTCATACCGGTGTTTACGAAGCTATTCAAAAAGCGGTTACTACGGTTGACAACTGCGTAAAAGAAGTTGTTGAAGCAGCTAAAGCGAACGACTACGAAGTAATTATTATTGCCGACCACGGAAATGCTGACTTTGCCGAAAATGCCGACGGTTCACCAAATACAGCTCACTCATTGAACCCTGTTCCATTTATTTACGTTACAGCAAATAAAAATGCAAAAGTTGAAAACGGTATTTTAGCCGATGTTGCTCCTTCTATTTGTCAGATTCTGGGCATTCCACAACCAAAAGAAATGACCGGAAAAGGGTTAATTAAATAAAAACCTTTAACCCTTATTTGGGGATTAAAACAAATGCGCTTCACAAATTGATTTGTGAAGCGCATTTTTAATTGCTAGTAGATTTCATTGGTGTTCCGGTCGCAGCAAATCATTCACTGTTTTTACTGGATTGAATGTTTCGATAGGTACTTCCACAAAAATGGTGTTCCAATCGCTCATCGCACCGTTCCAAAGTCCAGGTAGTTCAAGAGCCTTCAGTTCTTTTCCGCTTTTTGATTTCAATGAAATAAATCCGGTTTTGGCATCAACATATTTCACCAAATCAAATTTCTCCCCTTTGTAATTCCGAATGCTGCAAACCAAATCCACCGGATTAAAATGAGTTGATTTCAACATCTTTTCTTTATCAACCGGATTTGTCAAGTCTATTTGCGAACTTTCCAGAATCTGAGGCGAAACTGTTCCATCAGAATTTACAGTAAGGAATGGACCACCGCCTGGTTCACCCACATTCTTTACCATACCGCAAACCCGAATCGGGCGATTCAGCTTCGTAATAAGGTAATTTTTCAATTCATCATGCGAAAGAGAATGTAAATCAGCATGATGGTTATTTAATCTTGATTCGCAGAATTGGGCTATCACAATAAGTTTTGCATCCGAAATTGTTTCATTTTCCAGTTCATTCAAATAAGCGAAACATTGTCTCTGAAGGTTCACAAGCATACCGGCGATTACTTTTTTAGAAGTCACCGTACTTTCTTTCAACGAATCGGGAACCACATTGTCAATATTTTTGATAAAAACAATATCACCGTTCAGATCATTCAGGTTTTCAATCAAAGCCCCATGCCCACCCGGCCGGAAAACCAGTTCGTCTTTATCGCGGAATGGTTGATTATTCTCGTCAGCTGCAATGGTGTCTGTCGAAGGTTTTTGCTCCGAGAAACTTACATTATATTTCACTCCAAACTTCTTTTCAAAAGCCGGTAACGATTCCTTGAGATGGTTTTCAAACAAGTTACGATGCTCGGTTGAAACAGTAAAATGAATATTTGCATTTCCGGTTTTTCCGGCTGCATAAAGTGCACCTTCAACCAAATGTTCCTGCATTGGTGTACGTTTTTCGGTTTTGTACGAATGAAATCGAAGCAATCCTTTAGGTAATGAACCGTAATTCAATCCATTTTCCGACAATAGATTTTCAACAACTGGCTTATACTGTTTACTTTCAACCAACTCATCAATTGATTTTCCATTGTTTATCCGGCAAACATCATTCAATTCTTCGTAAAATGCAAATTTTTTAATTTCAGTGAAAAACTTCTTTTCAAAAGCAGTCGTTGGTTCCTTGGTTTCTTTTTCCAAAAACTCAAAAAGGTCTTTAAACATGCGACTGGCAGCACCCGAAGCCGGAACGAATTTGATAATTGTCGCATCGGTTTTCAGATATTCGTCCCATTGGTTTAAAATAGCTGTAACCTCATTTTCTTTTACCTGAACCAGTCCATTGTCAGGTTCAGCAGCACTTCGTATTTCCAAAAAAGGAAAACCGGTTACAAACGAATCCAGTTGTTCTTTAATTTTCTCAGAAGAAATACCTTTCTTCTTTAATAAAATTTCATCAGTGATTGTTAACATTTTCTCTTAATTTTAAGGGTTTTTATTTGTGATTGTTTTATTCGCCAAGCTGCTTTTTTAATATTTTAATTTCTTTTTTTCGCTGATTTAATTCATTAACATAATCCAAAACACGAATAAATGAACTATAATCAGGAATCGTAAGCTTTCCAAACGAATAATATGATTTGGTTGCAAATTCTAATGCTTTATCAATGTTTCCGCTAATTTCATTTGCAATGGCAATATTGTTGGCTGCATAAGCCTGAACCAAACAATTATTCGTTTTATTATATATCGAGGTCCAGATTTCAATTGCTGATTTCCAGTTTTTTACATATACAGAATCCATTCCCTGCTTAATATTTTTATTACCTGATGTGAAAAAGTAGCGATCAACCTTTTCCCAGTAGGGAGTAAAACGATTCACACATTTACGACCAACTTCCAAAGCTCCATCAATCAATGCGTCTTCTCTATTAGGCATATCCGATTGGGCTTTACGTCTGTCATCCGACTGTGTTTCCCAATACAATGTATCTTTAAAACTTATTGTTTTAACATCAAGAATGTCTGGATAATGAATGCTCCATGTTGTTTCATACTTAACTTCAAGTGAATTCAGAAAGCTATAATTATCTTCTAAATAATATTCATTCAAATCGTCATTCACCTTAATATTATCTAAAGATAAAATGACATTAGTCTGATTGGATTTGCAAAGCATGCGAGTAGTATCATCCGATAATTTATTTGGACCGAAAAATTCAAAAGATGTATTAACTGAATTAGGTAAAACCTGAACTGAGTTAAAAAATGCTTTATTTTCAATATCTTCAGCAAGTGAACTTAAACAAAATATTGCAAGGCTATCAGAAGCAATTAATACATTTGTAGATTTATTGTTCATCAAAATGGTTTTATGACCGTAGTTCTGAGGTTGAACTACCGTATTATTTACAATAAGCAAATCGTTGGCATCGGTTTTAAATTCAACTTTTGCAGGACGTAACACATCGAGCGATGTATAAAGCAGTTGTGTGCAGGATGAGAAGAAAACAACCCCAAAAGCCAGTAATATGAATTTTAGATTATGCTGTTTCATATGGAATTTCGATAGTATTTTTAGTTAGTTATTTATGGTTAAACAATCAATTTCAATCCATCATACGACAAATAGATATTCTCTGGCAATTGTTTGTTAATTGTTTCATGCAATCCCATATCGTGGCTGATATGTGTAAAATACGTTTTTTTCGCTCCTATTTTATCAGCCATTTGCAATGCTTCTTCAACCGACAAATGCGATAAATGTTTACTCGCCCTTAATGCATTTATTACAAGTATGTCTAAATCCTTCAGTAATTCAAATGACTTATTTTCAATAGTTTTCACATCAGTAAGATAAGCAATTTTTCCTAATCTGAAACCTAAAATTGGTAACTCAGCATGCATAATCCGAATAGGTTGAATTTCCAAATGGTTGATGAAAAATTTATTTTCAGAAATTTCATTTAACTCAATTTCTGGAACGCCCGGATACCTGTTTTCAGCAAAGCAATAAGGCATATTCCGCATAATTATACCCAATACTTTTTTTTCAGCAAACAATTGGACTTCACCCAGTGGTCTGACATCATCCAATCCGCCAACATGGTCATAATGCTCATGAGTCAATAAAATCCCCGTAAGATAAAAAATATTATTACTTATAAGTTGTTGTCTTAAATCCGGTCCACAATCAATTAAAATCCGGGTTTTACCTTCAGTAATCAAAACCGAAGCGCGTAAACGTTTATCCTTTAAATCTGTTGAAGTGCAAACATTGCATTTACAACCGATTTGAGGTACGCCTGTCGATGTGCCTGACCCTAGGAAAAGTAACTCCATAAACTATATTTTCATTCTGATCCGCCATTCCTGCGGATATAAATTATTACAGCGATTACCCAGATTCTTCACCCAACCAAGTCCCAACCCTTTATAGCAAATCAACACATAACCACGATTAGTTTCCGGCAAAATAATTGCATCTTTTCTGAGAAAACTGATAGCGGTTATATAATCAACTTCTACTGTTTCAACTGAACTTCTATATAACACTTTTGACAAAGCTATGTTGGCAGATGGTATAAAATCTTTTCCTTTCATTTCACCCAAAACTAAGCCTGAATACATACATTTCAGTTCCTTATTAAACAATAAAAATTCATTCAATCGTTCTTTATCGTAAGCTTTAATCAGATTGTTTTCACTGGTAATTACCCAGCGCTCAGGTTCAATTAAAGAAAATAAGTTAATATTTAATTTAGGTAATTGTTTTGTTCCTTTTTTTTCAGAATTTTTATTCTTAAACAAATAATTCTGACCTGAGTTTTTTTTCAAAACAGAAATGAAGAATCCTTCTCCTTTAGTTTTATGTGGGTAAAACCGATAACCAAAATCACTTTTTGTAATTTCATTATTTCCGTTCAAATCAATCGACAACAATTCAGCACCCAGTTCATTGCAAATCCACTCTACATTTTCCTCATTTTCTTCACGATTAAACGTACAAGTACTATATACAATTATTCCATCCGTTTTAAGTGCATCCCAAACCAACGATACAATTTCTCGTTGGCGTGTTGCACACAATTTCACATTATATTCCGACCATTCTTCGATTGCTCCTGCATTTTTCCTAAACATTCCTTCACCTGAGCACGGTGCATCAATTACAATTGCATCAAAAAAATCGCCCAAAGCGGCAAAGTCTTTCGGTTCATTATTTGTTACCACCACATTGGGGTTTCCCCACTTTATCAGATTTTCAGCCAAAATGTACGCTCTCGACCGTATTATCTCATTACTAACCAACAAACTACTATCAGGTAGAGTTTGCGACAGTAAGGTTGATTTTCCACCGGGAGCTGCACATAAATCCAAAACAATTTCTGCGTTTGGAAAATGTTGCGTTACTGCTTGTTCCAAAAACATCGAACTTGCTTCCTGCACATAATAACCACCGGCATGAAAATGCGGATCGGCAGTAAAAAGCGGACGTTCGTTCAAATAAAAACCAGATTCACACCATTTAACCCGTTCATTTGATGGGTGATACTCATATTTATTGTTAACCCTTACACTCGTCGGTGGAATAGTTTCAAGAGCTTTTTCAAACTCCTCATATTCATCACCAAGTAGTACTTTTGTTCTGCGTTCAAATGCTTCGGGTAACTTCATTTATAATGCATTTACAATTTTTGCAATCGTTTCCGTATATTCTTCATCCGATAAATAGACCTTTTGCGGATTCATTTCAAATGTTCCGCCAAAGCCAAAACCACCTTCATATTTTGGAACTAAATGAAAATGTAGATGAGCTAGTTTATCAGAATAAGCTCCATAATTAATTTTCGTTGGTGAAAAAGCCGTTTGTATCGCTTTGGCAACTTTACATACATCTGCCATAAAGGAATTTCGGTCATTTTCCGATAATTCAAAGAGTTCATTCACATGATCCTTATATGCTACAACACAACGTCCCGGATGACTTTGTTCTTTAAAAAGGAATAGCGTTGAAGTATTTAAATCACAAATTTCTATCATCAAACTTTTTTGTGTGTCATTACGCTGACAATAAAGGCAATCTATTGATTTTTGCATTATGCTATTTTTTTAAAATTATGAATCGATTTGTTCAAAAAAAAGAAAGCAGTGAGTTTTTTGTATCACTGCTTTCAAAAAATCTTTCTGAATTAAGCTTTGCTTGTTTCGAGAATTCGCATTGCAATATCCAAAATCTGGGTATCGTCCAACAAAACCAAACCACCATCTGGACCTGGTTCGATATGAACACCTACACTTTTACCATCTTTATAGTCGTGTCCACCAAAATAATTACGTACTGTTTCTTTTTCCAGACCAAGTTCTTCAGCAATCTTGGTCATACTACCGCTTGGGAGCGCATCTTTTAATCTACGTAGTTCGTTAAATGTTATCGTTTTTGTCATGACATATAGGTATTAGAATTGTTTATAAAATGAGTTATCAAAAAGTGCAATAAACGTAATGCTTTCTTTTGATTCTGCAAAATTTTCAGGGAATTTTTTTCTAAAAAAAACGAAAATTAATTTGATTCAAATGTTATCATCTTGATTTTCAGAAACTAATAAATTTAAGGTCGAATTACAACTAAGAAACTATCCTAAAAATGAAATATATCTTAGAATTACCCGTTTATTATTTTAAGGTTTCTTGTCTTATTCCTAACTATCTAACTTATAAATAAAATACAAGGACTTTTTTTTTATTTTTATTGCCTATAGACTTGCATATTGAACAGATTTAAGTACTTTTGTAGGCTTAATTAAAAAGAAGAAGCATTTACATTGGTTGATTATATGCATTGCGTTGATAATCTGACACATAACACAAATAGTATTATTTGAATCCGCTCAAATATGAAAAAATTACATTTAATAACTTTGTTTGCAATTTCAATTTTTTTATTTGGAAGTTGTTCCACACAAATGGAAATAGCCTATTTTAATGGTTTAAATTCTAATTCTGCTGATTCAATAAATAAAAAATTTTATAAAATTCATGAAGCTGTAATATGTCCTGGTGATATGTTATCAATTACTGTAACCGGTTTAGATCCTCTTGCTGTTGCTCCTTTTAATCTTCCATTAGTTTCATATGCAACTCCAGGTAGTGAACAACTTTATTCTGCGCCAACTCTCCAATCATATCTTGTTGATATTAATGGGAAAATTAATTTTCCAGTAGTTGGGTCGATGAAACTAGCTGGGTTATCTAAATCTCAAGCTATCAAATATATTAATGATCAACTTTCACCGTATTTAAAAAATGCTATTGTTACTATACAGTTTATGAATTATAAAGTTACTGTGCTTGGTGAGGTATTGCGCCCCGGACAATATTCTATTAGTAATGAACGTGTTACTGTTTTAGATGCATTGGGTCTAGCAGGTGATATGACTATTTATGGAAAAAGAAATAATGTATTGATTACAAGAGAGAATAATGGTAAACTTGAGTTTGTAAGATTGAATCTAAACTCTGATGAAGTATTTAAATCACCTTACTTTTATTTACAACAAAATGATGTTATTTACGTAGAACCAAACAATGTTAAATCAATCGGTTCGCAAAATATATCACTTTATTTATCTGCAATATCAACATTAGCTACAACAGTTGCAGTTATTTATACAATGACAAAGTAATAATTAATTCCTTTTTTGTTTTAACGAATTAAAAAATTATTTTAGTAATTATTCAAACATGGAAAACAATAGACCAAACCTAAACAACAGAAATGCTGAATACATAGACTATCGTGAATTAATGCAAAAATATCTAAAAAGGTGGCATTGGTTTTTGATTTCAATTGTTGTTTGTTTGCTAACTGCTTACATTTATTTAAAATCAACAAATAATCAATATCAGGTACAAACAACCATTTTATTACGTAAGGATCAAAATAACACTGGTAATTTGGTAGATATGTCCATGTTAGAGGGGTTGGGAATTTCAGGAACATCAAAAGAAGTAGAGGATGAAATTCAGGTATTATCTTCAAAAGCACTAACTCAAAGTGTTATCAGAACTTTAAACCTTGAGACAGAGTATTTTAATAAAAATGGGTTAAGATACGATGAAGTTTATCCAATAATACCAGTCAAGGTAATCTTTAATAAGTATTTTAATGATACAATTAAACAAGAAATAGAAATTAAAATTAGGAAAATTACTTCAGGTTATAAGATCAGTTACAAATATCGATCTGAAAGAATTAATTTTGAAATTAAACAGCTCAATAATTCCATTAACACTCCTGTAGGAACTATCAGATTTCAACAATTTACGATTTTACCTAAAAACTTTAATTATAAAATTGTTAGTTATCCTATAAAAAAACTTACAGAGAGATATTGTGGTAATATTAAAGTAACTTCTGTTAATAAAAAGTCAAATGCTATAAGCATTACCACTGTTGCCTCAAACTTCAAAAAAGCAGAAGTAATTTTAAATAAATTAATTGAATTATATAATCTTGATGCAGTTAATGATAAAAAACTTATTGCCAGTAATACTGCTGTTTTTGTTCAGGAAAGATTAAAGCTAATCGGAGTTGAATTACAAGATGTTGAATTAAGTGTAGAAAATTATAAAAAGAAAAATAAGCTTACAGATATTAGTTCGGAAGCAGGTATATTTTTAAAATCATCAAGTGAATATGATCAAAAGTTGGCTGAACTTGAAACTCAACTTAATTTAGTTAGTTACATTGAAATATATGTAAAAGACAACAAACATCAATATGATTTAGTTCCAGCCAATTTGGGTATTGAGGACAACTCTTTGCTTTCATTAATGCAGGACTACAATAAAGCTCTTTTGGATAGATTGAAACTTAGAAGGACTACAAATGAACGTAATCCTGTAATCACACAACTGGAACAACAGTTAAAAGAATTAAGATTGAGTATCATAACCAGTATTGGAAGTATTAAAGATGGTTTGAAAATTTCAAAACGTGATATGACCCAAAAAGATGCACAATTTACTTCAAAAATAAGAGATGTACCAACTCAGGAGAGACAATATGTTGAAATTAAACGTCAACAAGAAATTAAAGAAAAATTGTATCTGTATTTACTACAAAAACGGGAAGAAAATGCACTTTCGTTGGCTGGAACTATTCCTTCAGCAAAAACAGTCGATTCAGCTTATACATCACTAACTCCTGTTGCACCTAAAACAACAATTATTTACCTAATATCGTTTATTTTAGGTGTTGTAATACCTTTATTGTATTTTTACACAGTTGAATTACTTAATAATCGAATTACAAATAGTAAAGAATTAAAACGATTGGTTAAAGTTCCGTATTTAGGTGCTGTTGGGATTAAAAAGGAAAATGATGTTGTTGTTGTTCATGAAGGAAAAACTACTCCTATAGTGGAAATGTTTAGAATTATTCGAACCAATATGCAATTCATGTTAGCTGGAAAAGAGAAACCAGTTATATTAGTAACTTCAAGTATAAGTGGAGAAGGAAAATCTTTTATTTCTATCAATATTGCCATGTCTATGGCTTTAATGAAAAAGAAAGTGATATTAGTTGGTCTTGATATTCGTAGTCCTATGCTGGGCGAATATCTTCATTTGTCAAAGGAACGTGGTGTAACTATGTTTATTTCAGATGAAAGCTATTCAGTAAATGACATTATAATACCTTCTAAACTTCATGCATATCTAGATGTAATACCAGCAGGACCAGTTCCTCCTAACCCTGCAGAATTAATAATGAATCAAAGGCTTGATGATTTATTTGTGAAATTACGTGAAATGTATGATTATATAATTGTGGATTCTGCACCTATTGGTCTAGTATCTGATACTTATTTGCTTAACAGATTGGTAGATAACTGTATTTACGTTGCTCGTGAAAATTACACTCCAAGAGAAGCCTGTGATTTGATTAATGAAATATATGACCATAAAAAAATCAATAATATGGCTGTAGTCTTAAATGGAGTTAATGAAAGTTCATCCAGTTATGGTTATGGTTATGGTCATGGCAAATATAAAGACGAAGATTACAATAAAAAAATAAAACTAATTAATAGAATTAGAAAATAAACAAAATTCACTATTATTTATCAAAACCCTGAAAACAATTTTCAGGGTTTTTTGTTATAAATCGGAAACTAATAAACTTTGATATTTCTATAGTTTCCAAGTGTACTTTATATGTATCTATATATCAACGATATATGTTTAAATAAATAATATTAACTGTTATTTATTTCATTTATTAGATAAATTTGAATAAATATTTTATACCTTTGCAGCCTAATTAAACTTTACAACTAATAAATGGAAGAAACGAAAGATCTAATTGTTCAGACAGCAGCCAGAATGTTTGATCAATATGGCATTAGAAGTATTTCAATAGATAATGTTTGTAAGGAATTGCGGATTTCAAAGAAAACATTCTATGCATATTTTCCTCAAAAGGAAGATTTAGTAGAAGCAGTACTAAATTTTCAGCGCAAAATTAATTATGAGAAATTCGGCAAATTATTCAAGAATAAGAATGCCATTGATTCATTGATAGTTATTATCAAAGAAATAAAAAAAAGTGCTGAACAAGAATCAACTTCAATGTGTTTTGATTTGGAGAAATATTATCCAAAAATAAACGAAAAATTTGAACAAATTAAAAGAGATCATATCAGAATTGGTTTTGAAGCAAATCTCAGACAAGGAATTCAGGAAGGATATTATCGCGAAGATTTAGATGTTGAATTACTCTCTTATTTTCATTCAATTCAACTGAAAAACAGCTTTGAAATAATGGGACAGGATTTAAAAATGTATTCTAAGAAACGCTTGATTGATTTTTCGGTGGATATGATGGTACACCTCATTGCCAATGAAAAAGGATTAAAATATATGGAAGAGCATTATAATAAAACAGAATAATAATTATTTAATTAAAGCATTGTGAAACAGTTTAATAACAAATTTATTTGGTTAATAACATTATTGTTATTGCCAACAATTGTGCTTAGGGCACAAGACACGTTGACAGTCTCGCTTTCAAAAGCGATTGAGATTGCAATGAGTAAGAGTCCAACTATCAAAGTGGCAAATAAGGAAATAGAACGTATTGATTATTCTAAAAAAGAACGACTTTCAGCATTATTTCCTTCAATTTCTGGTTCGGGAAGCTATTCAAGAACTTTTTCAAAATCCAAGAGTGTTATATCAATGAACAATGTTCCAATGATTTTAGAGTTTGGGGTTGATAATACTTTTTCAGCAGGAGTCTCAGCATCATTACCTATTATCGCACCTACACTTTGGGCTACATTGAAAATGAATGAGTATGACACACAGTTAGCCTTGGAGTCTGCTCGATCATCCCAAATATCTCTGATAAATCAAATCAAAAAAGCATATTATGGAATTTTGCTTTCACAAGATTCTTATGATGTATTTCAGAGAAGTTATAAAAATAGTTTTGAAAATGCTAATGTCATTAAGAATAAATATAAACAGGGAACAGTATCTGAATATGAGTGGATTAGATCCGATGTACAGGTAAAAAATGCTGAATCAAACCTTACTTCAGCCGAAAGTGCTGTAAAAATGAGTAAGTTGCAGTTAAAGTTACTGATGGGTTTAGATATGGATGTTCAAATTAAGGTTCTTGGGAAGTTGTCAGATCTCGAAACAGAGAAGTATTCTGAGTTTATGAAAGTTGATACAGGGGCAATTGATAAAAATTCTGATTTAGTTCAGTTTGATTTAAAAACTAAACAACTTGATCAGTCTTTAAAGATTCAGCAATCTGCTTGGTTGCCTACTCTAGGTGCAAGTATAAACTATTCTTATAACTCGATGGGTAACGATGCACAGAAGATATTTAATGGGTACACAAATTATTCTGCTAGTGGTGCAGGGTTGTCTTTATCAGTACCTATTTTCCAGGGAGGATCAAAGTATTTTAAATTCAAACAAATTCAAATACAGCAGGATGAATTAAAAATTCAACGCGAAAATCTAAAGAGAAGTGTAGACTTACAAGTGTTAAATTCCATTGATAATATAAAGAAATCGATAAAAAAAATTGAATCAAATAAAGATGGATTGAAACAGGCAGAAAAAGCATTATCTATATCACAAAAAATGTATGAAGTTGGGGTAGCTACTTATCTGGATTTAAATAATACAGAACTTGCTTATATTAATTCAGGATTGTCATACAATCAGTCCATTTTCGATTACCTGTCAGCCAAAGCTGATCTTGAAAAACTATTAGGAAAAAATTAAGACGAAATAATTAAAAAATAACAATAAAAAGACGAATATGAAAAAGATTAAATTAACGGGAATACTACTTGTTGCACTGGCTATTGGATTGTCTTCGTGCTCAAAAAAGAAAACTGACACAAAAGTAATAGTTGAAACTCCGAATGTAAAAATTCAGGAAGCAACTGAAAAAAATGTAGAACAAACTTTCGAACTAACAGCAACTGTGCAACCTCAGTTAAAAAACAGTATTGCACCTTCTTCACCAGGTAGAATTCGTGAAATTCTGGTTGAAGTAGGCAGTCACGTGGTAAAAGGACAGAAAATCGTTCAAATGGACGTTGCAAATCTTTCAAATTCTGAAACTCAGATTGAAAATATGAAACGTGTTTATAAACGCGTTCAGGAATTGTTTAATGTGGGTGGTGCATCACAACAGGAATTAGATAATGCAAAACTTCAATTGGATGTAGCACAAACCAGCCTGAAGAACTTATCCGAAAATACTTATTTATTAAGTCCAATCAGTGGTGTGGTTACGGAGCGTAACTACGATAGTGGCGATATGTATTCAGCTCAGCGGCCTGTTTTGGTGGTAATGAATATCAATCCGGTAAAGTTGCTTATCAATGTTTCTGAATCATTTTATTCAAAAGTAAAAACAGGTATGCCTGTAAAAATCGGATTTGATGTTTTTGGAAAAGAAAGTTTTCGTGGAAATGTTAGTCTGATTTATCCCACAATTGACGAACGCACTCGCACATTCCCTATCGAAATAAAAGTTAGCAATAACAATAATAAAATTCGTCCGGGAATGTTTGGACGCGTAATACTGGAATTCGGAAAAGTCAAACATGTTGTTGTTTCTGATGTAGCAATCGTGAAACAAGCCGGCTCTGGAGCAAAATTTGTATTTGTCTATAACAATGGAAAGGTTCAATATAAACAAGTTGAGCTGGGTCGTCGGGATGATACTGATTATGAAGTACTTTCGGGACTGAATTCAGGAGAACAAGTTGTAGTAGCCGGTCAGTCTAAACTGGTTGACGGAACTGAAGTAAAAGTTATTAAATAAGTTAATAGTTAATAGTAAATAGTAAGTAGTTAATAGTATAAGGCTATGTTTTTTGCCTCTTACCACTTGCCACTTGCTTTCTAAAAAATTTAAAGAATATGAGTTTATACGAAAGTTCGGTGAGAAAACCGGTAATGACTTCGATTATATTTATCGCGGTAGTTATTCTGGGACTTTTCTCTTACAATAAATTGCCAATTGATTTGTTGCCAAAAATAGAAACCAACACCATTATGGTTATGACAACTTATGATGGTGCCAGTGCTTCGGATGTTGAAACAAATGTAACAAAGCCGCTTGAAAGCTCTTTGAATACGGTTTCTAACCTAAAGAACATTAAGTCAACTTCAAAGGAAAATAGATCGATTATCACTATGGAGTTTGACTATGGGTTGGATTTGAATGTAGTTACCAATGACATCCGTAATAAGTTGGATTTGGTGAAATCATTTATGCCTGCCGGTGCAGGTAATCCAATTATCTTTAAACTTAGCACGGATATGATTCCGGTAATAATGCTTTCGGCCACGGCCAATCAAAGTTTACCGGCACTTTACAAAATTCTGGACACAAAAGTGGCTAATCCGCTTGCACGCATTAATGGTGTTGGTTCTGTATCTATTAACGGTGCTCCACAGCGTGAAATTCAGGTTTATGTTGATCCTGTCAAATTGGAAGCATACCACCTTACTGTTGAAGCTCTGGCTCAGTATATCCGGATGGAAAACCTGAATACTCCGGCAGGCTCGATGGATGTTGGTAGTGATACTTATGCTCTACGTGTTGAAGGTCAATTTAAAGATCCTTCAGAAATGAATAAAATTGTAGTAGGAAACTATAACGGGAAAACAGTCCTGCTATCGGATGTAGCAGTAATTAGCGATAAACATGAAGAACGAATGCAGGAAAGTTTCACCAATGGAGTTCAGGGTGCTTCCATCGTTGTTCAGAAACAATCGGGAGCAAATACTGTTCAGATTGCCAATGGAGTAAAAAAAATGTTGCCGGAAATTCAGAAAAACCTTCCTTCAGATGTAAAACTTACTATCATCAACGACACTTCTGATAATATTATCCGTACTATCGACAGTTTGGCTGAAACGGTAATCTATGCACTCTTATTTGTAATGATTGTGGTGTTGTTCTTCCTTGGTCGCTGGCGAGCAACGGTAATTATCATTCTAACAATTCCTATTTCATTAATTGCAGCATTTATTTATCTGGCTCTAACGGGTGGCACCCTGAATATCATTTCATTGAGTTCGCTCTCACTGGCAATTGGACTTGTGGTGGATGATGCCATTGTGGTGCTCGAAAATATTACCACGCATATTGAGCGGGGAAGTCGACCGAAAACGGCTGCAGTAAATGGAACCAATGAAGTAGGCCTTTCAATTATCGCATCTACTCTGACGATTATTGCCGTGTTCCTTCCATTGACCATGGTTCCCGGAATGGCAGGTGTAATGTTTTCACAACTTGGCTGGATGGTAACCATTATTATTACAGTTTCAATGGTTTGTGCATTAACTCTGACTCCAATGTTAGCTTCTCAGTTATTAAGACTTGACCCTAAACGTAGTAAAGGATTTGATACTGTATATGGTCCTATCGAGCGTTTTCTCGATAAATTAGATGAAAAATATGCACAATTGGTTAACTGGGCAGTTCGTCATAAAAAATCAGTATTGGCTGTTGCTACAGTATTTTTCTTTTTGAGTATTGTACCATTGGCTGTTGGTTGGGTAGGAACTGAAAACTTCCCTGCGCAGGATAGTGGCTTTATCTCTGCTACTATCGAATTACCGGTGGGAACAAGAATGGAAATCACCAAGGGTGTTTGCCAGAAACTCTATAACAATTGGAAAATGAAATACCCTGAAACTGACATTATTAATTATAGTGTTGGACAGGCCAGCAGTAAAAACATCTTCGGATCGTTGTTTAGCAAAAACTCCAGCAATGTAGGGACATTTACATTAAGGCTGGTGAATTTAAAAAGCCGTACACGATCTGCTTTTGCTATAACTGACAGCATACGCAATGATATTAAACTAATTCCTGAGATTCGTAAGTCAACTGTTACTGCCGGTGGTGGTATGAGCATGATGGGTGGACAGTCGACCCTGGATGTAGAAATTTATGGTTATGATTTTGTTCAAACAGATAAAGTGGCTGCCGAAATTTCGAAACGAATATCAAAAATTCATGGTTTGGCAAATACAACCGTAAGTCGTGAAGAATATACACCGGAATATCAAGTTGATTTTGACCGTGAAAAACTGGCTCTGAACGGGCTGAATATTGCTACAGCTTCCAACTATTTGAATAACCGTATCAACGGACTTACCGCTTCGCTCTACCGTGAAGATGGTGAAGAATATTCAATTGTTGTGGGCTATGCTCCTGAATATCGCCAATCGATAGAGGCTGTTGAGAATATCCTTATTTACAACAATCAGGGACAAGCAATCCGTGTGAAAGATTTAGGTAAGGTAGTAGAGCGCTACACACCGCCTACTATCGAACGCAAAAACCGTCAACGTATCATTACTGTTTCGTCAACAGTTTCGGGAACTACATTGGATAAAGCGGTGAATGATATTAAAGCGGAACTTAAAAAAGTGGATATTCCTGCGGATATTACCACCACCATTGCCGGTTCGTTCAAAGACCAACAGGAATCGTTTGGTGATTTAGGAAGTTTGCTTTTGATTATAGTGTTACTGGTATTTGTTGTAATGGCTTCTCAGTTCGAATCAATAAGCTATCCATTTATTATCATGTTCTCCATTCCGTTTGGGATTTCAGGTGTGGTTTTGGCACTGTGGCTAACCGGCACAACATTTAATGTAATGACCTTTGTGGGTGTAATTATGCTTGTGGGGATTGTGGTGAAAAACGGTATTGTAATGGTTGACTACATCAACCTGAACCGCGAAAGAGGTTTCGGAATTATCCGTGCTGTTGTAACCGGTGGAGAATCCCGTCTGCGTCCGGTATTGATGACCAGCTTGACTGCTATTCTGGGTATGTTACCTCTGGCAATGAGTCACGGACAAGGTGCTGAAATGTGGAAACCAATGGCCGTTACCGTTATCGGTGGATTGACCGTTTCAACCATGTTGACACTGATTGTTGTTCCCGTTATTTATACACTTTTTGCCGCAGGCGGAGTAAAACGCAAACACAAAAAGAATAAAAAAGCAGCTTTGCTAAAAGAACTTGGTGAATAACCTGTTTGAGACCTCACCCTAATCCCTCTATCAAAAGGAGAGGGACTTTGCAAAGGATGAAAAGAGAGTTAGTAAATTTAAAAAATAAAAATATGAAATCAATATTTATATCATTCGATCAGGCATATTACGATCAGGTTCAGCAAATTCTTTCACTCAACCATGTACGTGGTTTCAGTGGTTGGGAATCAGTAATCGGACGTGGTTCAAAAACAGGAGATCCACATTTCGGAACACATGCATGGCCATCATTGAATACAGCAATTCTTACAATTGTTGACGATGAAAAAGTAAAGCCAATATTAGCTGATTTACGTGAACTCGATGGTACTTCAGAACGCATGGGTATTCGCGCTTTTGTTTGGAATATAGAGGATGGCATGTAATGTATAGCTTTGAAAAAATAAAGGAGAGGGTTTTGCCTCTCCTTTATTTTTAAAATCTAATTGAATCAAAATAAACTAGGTTTTTTCTTCTTGGCTTCGTCCAAACTCAATAAATCCATTTTTTTTGTTTGTTTCTCACGCAATGCCTGATATTCAGTTGCTATGTCGGCTTCATAGGCTACATGGTTTGCTTTGCTCATTAGCTGAGCTACTACATGAGTATTGACAGAAGCATCTTTTACGTGAACAACCGGCCCTTTGTAGTTAGGTGCAATTTTTACGGCTGTATGAATCTTTGATGTCGTTGCACCACCAATTAATAATGGAATGGTCAAACCGGCCTTTTGCATTTCGGCAGCCACAATGGTCATTTCCTCCAACGAAGGTGTAATCAGACCACTCAAACCCACAATATCCACTTTCTCGCGAATTGCAGTTTCGATAATTTTGTCGGTGGGAGTCATTACGCCAAGGTCAATTACTTCAAAATTATTACAAGCCAATACCACAGCTACAATGTTTTTACCAATATCGTGTACATCGCCTTTAACGGTGGCAATCAGAAATTTACCCGCAGATGAGCTTTGCCCCGGAACTTTTTGTTTTTCAATTTCAGGTTGCAAAACGGCTACTGCTTTCTTCATGGTACGAGCTGTTTTTACCACTTGCGGTAAGAACATTTTGCCGTCACCAAACAGTTCTCCAACGATATTCATACCGCTCATCAACGGACCTTCGATAATTTCAATAGCCGTGTCAAATTGAGTCAATGCTTCGGCTAAATCTTCTTCCAAAAATTCGCTTATACCTTTTATTAATGCATACTCCAATCGACCTTGCAACGGACGTGAACGCCATTCGTCAACCTTCACTTCTTTTTCTCCCGAAGCCTGATTTTTGACTTTTTCGGCCAGTTCAATCATTCGTTCTGTAGCATCCGGACGGCAATTCAACACGATATCTTCTACATGAAGCAGTAATTCGGGCTCAATGTCCTGATAAATCTGCAACATGCCGGCATTCACAATTCCCATATCCATGCCTTCTTTGATGGCATAATACAAAAATACAGAATGAATGGCTTCACGAACCACGTTGTTACCACGGAACGAGAACGAAAGATTGCTCACCCCACCACTTATTTTGGCATGTGACAGGTTTTGTTTAATCCAGCGGGTAGCATTGATAAAATCAACGCCGTAGTTGTTGTGTTCTTCAATTCCGGTAGCAATAGCCAATACGTTCGGGTCGAAAATAATATCTTGCGGTGGAAACCCAACTTTGTCGACCAGCAAATGATAAGCACGGCTACAAATTTGCGTTTTGCGCTCAAAACTATCGGCCTGACCTTTTTCGTCAAACGCCATAACCACAACGGCTGCACCGTATGCACGTATTTTGCGGGCCTTTGCCAGAAAATCGTCTTCGCCTTCTTTTAAACTAATGGAGTTGACTATACATTTCCCCTGGACGCACTTCAAACCAGCCTCTATAACTTCCCACTTCGAAGAGTCAATCATAATCGGCACGCGCGAAATTTCAGGTTCTGCAGCAACATAATTCAGGAAAGTAACCATTTCCTCTTTCGACTCCAACATGGCATCATCCATATTGATGTCGATAACCTGAGCACCATCTTCCACTTGCTTGCGGGCGATACTAAGTGCTTCTTCGTACTTTTTCTCGTTTATCAAACGTAAAAACATGCGCGAGCCAGCCACGTTGCAACGCTCACCAATGTTGACGAATAATGAAGAGTTGTCTATTTCAATTTCTTCGAGTCCGGAGAGCTCTAATTTTGTTGATGCAATGCCGGGTTTTCTAACCTCTGCATCTTTGATTAATGCTTGGTATTCAGCAATGTGATCGGGCGAAGTTCCACAGCAACCGCCAATGATATTGACCAGTTTTTCATCGAAATATTCTTTTACCTGAACGGCCATCATTTCAGGCAATTCGTCGTATTCACCAAACTGGTTTGGTAAACCGGCATTTGGATAAGCACTTACAAACCACGGTGAATGAGCACTTATTTCTTGTAAGTATGGTTTTAAGTCTTTTGCACCAAACGAGCAATTAAGTCCGATAGATAGTAAATTAGCATGACCAATCGATGCCAAAAATGCACGAATTGTTTGTCCTGAAAGCGTACGACCACTTGTGTCGGCAACAGTTGCCGAAAGCATGATTTCAACTCGTTTGCCCAGTTCAGCCATAGCTTCTTCGGCTGCAAAAATTGCTGCTTTAGCATTAAGCGTGTCGAAAATAGTCTCAATCAACAGCGCATCAACTCCACCTTCTATCAGTGCCAGAATTTGTTCTTTGTAAGCAGCCACCAAATCGTCGAAACTTACAGCGCGAAAAGCCGGATTGTTTACGTCGGGCGACATGGAAGCAGTTTTGTTGGTTGGACCAACAGCCCCGGCAACAAAACGTGGTTTCGCTGGATTTTTAGCGGTATATTCGTCGGCAGCCTGGCGTGCAAGCTTTGCACCTTCGAGGTTAATTTTGCGAACCAACGCAGCCATTCCATAATCTTCCATTGAGATTACCTGCGCATTAAAAGTGTTGGTTTCAATAATATCTGCACCGGCTTCAAGATAGGCAGCATGAATCGATTTGATAATTTCCGGCTGAGTGAGCACTAATAAGTCATTGTTGCCTTTCACAAGGCTTGGCCACTGTGCAAAACGTTCGCCGCGATAGTCAGCTTCAGTAAGTTTGTGGCGTTGTATCATTGTACCCATCGCTCCGTCAAGGACTAATATGCGATGTTCAAGTTCTGTTCTTAAGTTCATTGTTTATAGTTTGAGCTGCAAAGATAATGCTTATCAGTTGATAATTGATAATTGACACGTGATAATTAAGGGATTCGTTGAAACAAAAAACGCTGAAAAATAATCTTCAACGCTTTTAATTCTCATTTAGATATTTAAGGATTTTACACCATCAATTTCTTATATCGTATGCGTTTAGGTCCTTCATCACCCAGACGCATTTTCTTATTTTCTTCGTATTCGGAATACGAGCCCTCGAACACAAATACTTCGGAATTACCTTCGAAGGCAATAATGTGCGTACAGATTCGGTCGAGGAACCAGCGGTCGTGACTGATAACCACGGCGCAACCGGCAAAGGCTTCGAGACCTTCTTCCAATGCACGCAGCGTATTTACGTCAATATCGTTGGTTGGCTCATCGAGCAACAGCACATTGGCTTCCGATTTAAGTGTGATAGCCAAATGCAGACGGTTACGTTCACCACCTGACAGTACTCCGCAAAGTTTTTCCTGATCGCCACCGGCAAAGTTGAAGCGTGAAAGGTAAGCACGGGCATTAATTTCTTTTCCACCTACCCGAATATATTCTGTACCTCCTGAAACCACCTGATAAACAGTTTTCTCAGGGTCAATGTCGGCATGGCTTTGATCGACATACCCGATTTTTACCGTTTCACCCATTTCGAAGGTTCCTTTATCGGCTTTTTCAATGCCCATCATCATGCGGAAAAGCGTGGTTTTACCGGCACCATTCGGTCCGATAATGCCTACAATTCCATTGGGTGGAAGCATAAAGTTTAGGTTGTCGAACAGTAATTTATCTCCGAATGCTTTTGAAACTGCTATCGACTCAACTACTTTATTTCCCAAACGTGGTCCGTTAGGGATAAAGAGCTCTAGTTTTTCTTCTTTCTCGCGTTGGTCTTCGTTTATCAACTTATCATAAGCTTCCAAACGGGCTTTTCCTTTGGCATGACGTGCTTTTGGAGCCATGCGAACCCATTCCAGTTCACGTTCAAGGGTTTTACGACGTTTGCTGGCTTGCTTTTCTTCGCCTGCCATGCGTGCGGTTTTTTGTTCGAGCCACGAAGTGTAGTTTCCTTTCCACGGAATGCCTTCGCCGCGGTCGAGTTCGAGAATCCAACCCGAAACATTGTCGAGGAAGTAGCGGTCGTGGGTAATGGCAATGACCGTTCCGGCATATTGTTGCAAATGATGTTCCAGCCATTCCACCGATTCGGCATCGAGGTGGTTGGTAGGCTCATCGAGCAACAGAATATCAGGATTGCGAAGCAACAAACGGCAAAGTGCCACACGGCGACGTTCACCACCTGAGAGGTTTTCCACTTTCCAGTCTTCGGGTGGACAGCGCAAGGCATCCATTGCCCGTTCCAGTTTATTATCCAGATTCCAAGCATCGGCATGGTCAAGCAGTTCCTGCAATTCCCCTTGTCGGGCTATAAGTTTATCAAAATCCGCATCCGGATCAGCAAATTGTTCGTTGATTTTGTCGTACTCGGCTATCATATCCACAATTTCCTGCACGCCTTCCTGCACAATTTCTTTTAC
>JBAXMR010000088.1:0-21664 GCA_037134195.1 Paludibacter sp.
TGATATATACAAATTTTTAAAACAATTTTTGACTATAAAAACAAACTCTAATTATTTATTTCCCTGATCGAACAAACGTTTTTTTTCATTTGCTGACAGACTTTCATAACCAGAAGATTTTATTTTATCCAATATTCGGTCAATTTCTTCCATTTTCTTCGCCTTATTAGCATTAAATTCCGTATCGGTCATTTTCATGCTTGCATATCCGGTCTTTTTTACCTTCAACCTACGGGGTTTGAACAAGTTACTTAAGGCATCCAAAATGAGAGTAAAAACCTTAGTCAAATCTGTCCCTCGTCGCAAAGATACAACAAATATATAACCTGCGAAAGCACCGCCTAAATGAGCCAACTGACCACCTCCATTACTCGAAGTTATTCCAAACAAACTCACTAATACATAGACTATTGCAATGTAAATCAACTTTACTCTGCCAATAAAAAGCATTTGCATCTCTAAATTAGGAGAACGGAATGCAACAGCCAGCATTACAGCCATAATTGACCCAGAAGCACCTAATAAAAAGCTACCATGCAACATCGAAGCATAAAATGGAAAAATATTGTATGCAAGCAAATAAAATAAAGCACCGTTAATACCTCCAAACAAGTACAATCCAACAAGTTGCTTTTCGGAAAAGTACATCAAAAATAATTTTCCAAACCAATATAAAGCAATCATGTTAAAAAGAATGTGAAGCACATCCTCATGATAGAACATATAACTCAGAGGTGTCCAAAATCTAATTGCTAGCATTGGTAAGTTGGAAGGAACAGCCAGATATGAGCTAATAAATGAACCTGAGCTATTAAATAATAGAAAAAGAATATCTATTAATTTTACAACCAGAAAAATAGCACTATTCAGATAAATGAGTTTAATGAGACTGTCGCCGTTTCTGAAAATGCGTTTTAGATTTTCGAAAAAAGTCATAATTATTTATTATACAGTGAATTATTCCGTTTCCAAATTAATATTAGAATGACGCCAAATAACATTCCGCCTAAATGTGCAAAATGAGCCACATTATCGCCAGTGAAATTGGCAACCCCTTGAAATAATTCAATTAAACCATAGCCTAATACAAAAATACGCGCTTTTATAGGTATCGGGATAAACATTAAAAAGAGTTTTTCTTCCGGGAAAAGCCAACCAAAAGCAAGAAGTAGTCCAAAAACAGAACCTGAAGCACCAATAGTTATAAAATTAGGATTTTCAAGAAAAAGTTTCTTTTGTTCTATAAGTGATGCTGCATTCTGAAAATTAGATGCAATTTCATGATTAATTGCATTCAAAGCTGGCTGAAATTCAATAGTCCAAAAAATCTGTTGAACAATTCCAGCTCCAATAGCAGTTATTAAGTAGTAAATCAGAAATCTTTTAGGGCCCCAGACATGTTCTAATATAGATCCAAACATATAAACGGCAAATAAATTGAAGAAAATATGTGTTAATCCACCATGCATAAAAGCATAAGTAACCAATTGTACCGGATTAAATTTGGGTGACTCCCAGTAATGCATACCCATAATATCGTTCAAATCTAAGTTAAACCCAAAACGATAAAAAACTGATGGCAAAATTGCTGTTGCAATAAATAAAACTATATTTATTGCAATAATATTTTTTACTACCGGAGGAATGTTATTTAAAAATGAAGTCCTATTACTATTCATACTTAATTATTTGAAAACTTTTTTATTGCGATATTTTTTTGCTTAATACCTGGGTTTTAAAGTTCTTATCAACAAAATTATCAACGTAGTCGAGATGATTATATTTCTAAAAGTACGATAATGCTTTGGAAATCGGCTACTTTAAAGCACAAAAGTAATTAAAACCATATAAAAAACATGTTTTCTAACACATTTTTAGAAATTATCCAGACTTAACTGTATTTTTTTTATATAAATGCTTGTATATTAATAACAAACAGCTACATTTGCAAAATCAAAATCTATGTTTTATTGTATCTTTTAAAAAAAATTAAAGTCTTATGAACAAAGCAGAATTAATCAATGCAATCGCTGCTGAAGCTGGTCTTAGCAAAGTTGATGCAAAAAAAGCTCTTGACGCAACAGTAAAAAGTGTTTCAAATGCACTTGTTGCAGGCGACAAAGTTAGTTTAGTTGGTTTCGGAACATTCTCAGTTGCAGAACGCTCAGCTCGTCAGGGAATTAACCCAGCTACGAAACAGCCTATTAAGATTGCAGCTAAAAAAGTTGCTAAATTTAAAGCCGGTGCAGAATTAACAGCCGCTGTTAATTGAGATTTGGCAGATTTAAATTACAAAAAAAGGAATATGTAACATATTCCTTTTTTTTGTGTTCTAACATTAAATTATATCTGTATCGTCTCAGCAATTTTAGCTGAGACTTCCTTTCCTTTAAGTTCTTCTACTAGTTTTAGAGCAAACTCTAATGCCACTCCAGCACCTTTAGCTGTACTTATATTTCCTGATTTAACTACTTTCTCTGTCGACAAAACAGCTCCATAAAGTTCATTTTCAAAACCCGGAAAACAAATAGCTTTTTTTCCTTTGAGCAAATTCATTTTTCCAAGTATAGACGGTGCAGCACATATTGCAGCAATATTCGTATTTTTATCTGATATATCCTGAATAAGATTTTTCAATCCTTGATGCGCATCGAGATTTTTGGTACCGGGCATTCCACCTGGTAGATATATTAAATCGATTTCAGAAAAATCAGTTTCAGAAAACAGACTATCTGTTAATACAGAAATGTTATGTGCTCCCCGAACAAGTTTATCGTCAGTTATAGAAACAGTTATGGTTTCAATATCTGCACGTCTGAAAATATCAATCGGAACAAGAGCTTCAATTTCTTCAAAACCGTCTGCTAAAAACACAAATACTTTCATGTAGTTTATTGTAATTTATAATTATATGTAATAGAGCCTGTTTCAATACCTTTACCTGTAGAAAAGCGAGTTTTATTTGCAGCAGAAATTGCATCCCTGCGCATTTCTGCATCTGAAATCGTGGTTGGTGAACCAATTGAGGTGCTTGTAACAACCCCATTTTCACCTACTCGTATGTTGACAGTGATTTTACCTTCAATATCTTTCGGATAATTTGGTTTTGGTGGATTTCCCAGATAGTTACGATTGCCAATATTAATCATAAGTCCAACTCCAGAATTACTTTTACCTGTAGGATTTCCCTGAATACCATTTCCATTTCCCGAACCAAATCCTTTACCGGTTCCATCTCCTCCAGATTTACCGTTACCTGAAGCATTATTCCCTGCAAAAGTACCACCTATCAAGTTTTCAGCCTTATTCTTTGCATCCTGTTCTCTTTGATTTTGTTCTATCATTCGTTTATTTATTTCATTTTGCAGAATGATGTCTTGTTGTTCACTTTTAATTTTGTTCTTTTCCTTTTTTTCTGATATAGAAACAGAATTTTCAGTCTGAGTGAAGACTTTTGAAACAGAAATTTTGTTCGAAGTCTCGATTATCTTTTTCGCAGGTTCAATATTTGCAGATTTTGTGGTTGACAAGGATGGTACACCATCACCTATACCTCCGGCATCATAACTATCTCCAAAATTAACTTGGAATCCTTCATTTTCGGCTGATTTTGGCACTGAAAGTACAAGAAACCAAAGGCAAAGCAATAAAATTAAACTGGAAATTATTGAGCCTATTAGACCATATAATTTCGATTTGTTCACGATGATATCAAACATCTTTTGAATATAGTTATACGAATTTTTTTCTGAAACATTTAAATCAAAATCCGTACCGTTTTTCAGTTACTCTTATTCTAACTGTTTTTTATAGCACTCTATTGTGTCTTCAAGTCCGAAATAAATTGCATCAGCTATTAATGCATGCCCAATTGAAACCTCATCAAGCCATGGAATCATCGTGTGCAAATAGGCGAGATTTTCGAGACTCAAATCATGCCCGGCATTTATACCTAAACCAAGCTTTTTAGCAAGTCTGGCAGCTTCCACAAATGGTGAAACAGCACTTTCTTTGCCTTTAGGATAATTTGTGGCATAAGGTTCGGTGTAAAGTTCCACACGGTCAGTTCCTGATTTGGCTGCAAATTCTATATTTTGCAAATTAGTATCTACAAAAATCGATACACGAATACCAACACTCTGAAATTCAGACACTACATCTTTCAGAAAATCAATATTTTTCACTGTATCCCAACCTGAATTTGAAGTAATGGCTTCAGGAGGATCTGGCACTAAAGTAACCTGATGTGGTTTTACTGCTTTTACCAATTTAATGAAATCGGGTGATGGATATCCTTCAATATTGAATTCGGTTTTAAGTACAGCTTTCAAATCCCACACATCCTGAAAGCGAATATGTCGTTCATCGGGGCGTGGATGCACTGTAATTCCATGTGCTCCGAACCGCTCACAGTCGAGTGCTACCTGAACAACATTAGGAACATTGCCACCACGGGCATTTCTCAATGTGGCTATTTTGTTTATATTTACACTTAGTTTTGTCATTTCATTGAGTGTTTTGCATCACAGCATCTAATCCTATTAAAACTTGTCATAACAGAAATTTGCAGGTTTCAGTTACATTTAGTTCCTTTGCAATGTAGTTTAATCCTCTGCAAAAATAATCAAAAAAAAACATAAGCCGGTAAGTAGTAGTTTAACTTTCAAGCATTTTTAAATTTAATATTCAAATTATGATACTAAATTTCAATGACTAAAACAATACTATTTGACTTTTTTACACCTATAACGTTATGAGAGTAGCTATTTTCGGAAATATGTACCGCAGCGTATTACTGTCGCATATCGAACTTTTATTTGATTATTTCAAGGATAAATCTGTTACAATTTTACTTGACAAAGTATTATTTGATTATATAAAAGATAATGGTCAATGTGATTTGACATCAACTGAAATAATCCAAAATGATGATTTTCAGGCTGATATGGCATTAAGTATTGGTGGTGATGGTACATTTCTGAATACTGCAGCCAGAATTGGCAAAAAAGGAATTCCTGTTTTAGGTATCAATACCGGAAGACTTGGATTTTTGGCTGATGTACCAAGCGACGAAATAATTCCGGCTTTAAATGCAGTACTGAATTCTAAATTTATTGTTGAAGAACGTTCCTTGCTTTCGGTTGAAACATCTGATGGTGAAACATTTGAATATCCTTATGCTTTGAATGAAGTTTCGGTACTAAAGCAAGATAGCTCGTCTATGATGAGTATTACTGCAAGTATTAATGGTCAAATGGTTCATACCTATCATGCTGACGGTCTGATAATTTCAACTCCAACCGGTTCAACTGCCTATTCCATGAGTGTGGGTGGTCCATTGGTTATTCCACAAACTCAGAACTTTATATTATCGCCAATAGCTTCTCACAGTTTAAATGTGCGTCCATTAATTATTCCTGATACTTGGACTATTGATTTAGAAGTTCATAGCCGCAGTTTATGCTATTTAGTTGCTATTGATGGTCGTTCCAAAGTGTTGGATCAAACAACAAAATTACGAATTACAAAAGCAGATTATAGCATTAAAACAATTAAACAACTGAATCACACTTTTTTTGATACGCTCAAAAACAAGCTGTTGTGGGGAGTGGATAAGAGGAATTAATACAGTTTAATGTTTGGTGTTTCGTTTTCGGTGATTTCAAAAACTAAGAACAAGAAACACTAAACATGAAACACGAAACACGAAAAAAATGAGAATAGTTTTTATGGGCACGCCGGAGTTTGCGGTGGAAAGTCTGAAAATCTTAGTTGAAAACCAGTACGAAGTAGTTGGGGTGATTACCATGCCCGATAAACCTGCCGGACGCGGACATAAAATTCAATTTTCAGCGGTAAAACAATATGCATTGGAGCAAAATTTACCCGTTTTACAACCCGAAAAACTAAAAGATGAATCATTTCTGGTAGAACTAAAATCGTTGAATGCCGATTTACAGATTGTTGTTGCTTTTCGTATGCTGCCTGAAGTTGTATGGAATATGCCCAAATACGGCACGTTTAACTTACATGCTTCATTATTACCACAATACCGTGGTGCAGCTCCTATCAACTGGGCTATTATAAACGGAGAAAAAGAAACAGGTGCAACCACTTTTTTCCTGACTCACGAAATTGACACCGGTAAAATAATTCTTCAGGATAAAATAAAAATATTAGAATCTGATAATGCCGAAACAGTTCATGACCAACTAATGGTAATGGGTTCGGGTCTTGTAAAGAAAACGGTTGATTTATTGATTGCCGGAAAAACAGATGCTATCGATCAGTCACAATTTATTCAAAAAGATATGATTTTAAAATCTGCTCCAAAGATTTTCAAAGAAACCTGTCAAATAGATTTCACGAAAAGTGTGGAAGAAGTTTATAATTTTGTTCGCGGTTTATCACCTTACCCAACTGCTTGGGCTGAAGTTGAACTTCCCGGACTATCAGAGAAAATTATGCTGAAAGTATTTGAAGCTGAAAAGGAAATCATTTCACATGATTTTTCGTTTGGACATGTAGTTACGGATGGAAAAAAGGCAGCTAAAATTGCAGTGAAAGATGGATTTATTCATCTCAAATCTGTTCAGACACCCGGAAAAAAAAGAATGGATATTGGAGAACTGATTCGAGGCATGAGATTCTAATATGCCAATAACTGAATATGCCAATGTGCCAATCAATAGATAAATTCTCGATATAGGCACATTGGCATATTTTCAAATTGCACATTATTATTTAACTGCAATTGTCTCTATCTCCACCAAAGCCCCCAATGGCAGTGATTTCACAGCAAAAGCTGAACGAGCAGGACATTCAACCTGATAATATTTTTTGTAAACCTCATTCAGAGCCGCAAAATCAGCAATATCTGCTATAAATACGGTTGATTTCACTACATCTGTAAAGCTATAGCCGGCTTCATCCAAAATTGCTTTTATATTTGCAAAAACCTGTTCAGTCTGTGCAGTTATTTCTGTAGCTTCAATTTTTCCGACCGTTGGATTTATTGGAATTTGACCTGAAATATAAAGTGTTCCATTAGCTTCAACAGCCTGACTGTAAGGACCAATTGCAGCCGGTGCAAGAGGTGTGTTTATTATTTTCTTCATAAAATTTCAATTATATCTGCAAAATTACTCATTTTATTCAATAATGAGAATTGGTTAACAACATTAATATTGTAATTTGAATTATAAAATCATTTATAACGCAAACGTTTGCAACAGTTTTTAGTCAAAAACAGAGCAAACAAGTGTTATAAAAAACTATGTTCGTATAAATTTGCACTTAAATCAATTATTTTAATACTTAAATTTAAAAAAAAATGAAAAAAGAAATTTTACTCACTTTATTTATCGTTTCTTCAATTTTGTCGGGTTTTGCACAAAATGAAATCAAATCAGTTTCTCCTGCTCCTTCTACAATTTATGCCAATCCGATTACAACGGGTAGGCCAATTGCTACTAATTATTTAGGCGATAAATTATCTACTAATTGGTATTTTCAATTTGAAATTGGTCAAGCTTCTTGGAATGCTTCAGAAGTTGGTATTGGACAAAATACTGACGGCACAACTGGTTGGAATTGGGCTACTGCTACTTGGTATGCAGATGGTACTAATCCAAACAAAAAAGTTCAACGTAACATCGGTAATTTTCAGTTTACTGCCACTGGTACTTGGTATGCAGTTGGTAGAGCAAAGGCACTCGTTGGAGATGCGTGGACTTATACAGATGAGGTTAGTTGGACAAATGAAACAACATTAACCGCAAGTACAACTACCAAAAATTGCCCTTATTTTACTGTTAACGAACTTGGCAATCCAACTTCTTGTATAGCATCTATTAGTGAAACCACTGCGACACTCAGTTGGACTAAATTTATGTCATATAATGTAATGATTGTGAGATATGCAAAAAATGCAACTCCAACAGCACCAACAAACGGAACGGGTTATGCCCTGAATATCCCAATTGGATTAGGAACTGTTATTTATACCACGAATAATGGAACAAGTACAACCAATACTGTAACGGCATCAACTGATTATGATTATTATTTTTATTCTGAAAACTGGAGTTATTATAGTACAGGAGTAAAAGTTACTGCATTGGGAGTTGCAAGTACCCCACCGACACTTACAGCAGCCAGCAATGCAAATGTAGATGCATCATTCTACTTAACTTTTACTGAAGATGCTACATGGAGAGGAGCTATCACCGGAATTACAGTTGGTGGAACTATACTTGACCCATCAGCATATAATAAAACTGTGGCCGGAAAAATAACCTTTACTCCTTTAGCATCAACATTGTTACAAAGCTCTGGAACAAAAGCAATAATCGTTTCAGCTACCGGATACTCTACTGCATCTGTTTCACAAATTCTGAATCCGGGAGTGGCTACCAAATTAGCTATCGTTAAACAACCTACTGCACCTGCTGTAAATGCTGAAGTATTAGCTGTTCAACCCTGGATTATTTTACAAGACCAATACAGTAACAAAGTCAGCAATTCAACCAGTGTAACTGCCGCTGTTGGTGCAGGAACATGGACAATAGGTGGAACAGCAACTCAAGCAGCCACAAATGACACAATAAAATTTGTCGGACTTACTGCTACCAGTGTAACTTCAGTAACCGGTGCTACAATAACTTTTACATCTGTTGGGTTAACTGCCGTGACTTCTGGTACATTTAATATTCCTGCGCCTGCTCAAATAGATTGGGCTAACCTACAATTCCCTCAAAACAGTGGTACAGGAATTTTATTAGGTGGTGATTTTACAGTTTTCGCACAGGTTTACGAACCAGGAATTACAACCGGAGTTGGTCAGGGTGCAGGCATTAAAGTATGGATTGGCTATAATAGCTCCAATACAGATCCAAGCACTTGGGTAGAATCTGATTGGGCATTAGCAACTTATAGTGGAAGTATAGGCAATAACGATGAATACTTTCTAAATATTGGTTCGGCAATTCCAACTATCGGAACATATTATTATGCAAGTCGTTTTCAGATTGGAACAGCAAGTTATGTCTATGGAGGTTATAATAGTGGATTTTGGAATGGCACAACAAATGTTTCGGGAACATTAATCGTGAAATTAGCTCCGCCTACAGCTTGTACAGCTTCATCATCAGCTACTACAGCAACTTTGGGTTGGACTAAAGCAGGAGTTTTGGATGTTATGGTAGTAAAATATGCAAAAGGCATATCGGCAATATCACCAACAAACGGTAAAGCTTATGCTGTGAATGATACTATAGGAGTTGGAATTGGTAAGGTGGTTTATAATGGCAGCAATACAACTGCAACTTCAACAATTGAATTAAACACTGATTATGATTTTTACTTTTATTCTGTAAAATCTAATGATTTCAGTTCAGGTGTAAAAGTAACAGCATCCCGCGATAAATTTGTGTTTGCTTATGGAATTGATGGTAAACCGGCAAATGAATGGACTTACCTCACTATGACTCAAAATGCAAACAATCCTGATCAATACGAAGTTAACACAACTTTACCTGATTTGACCGGACTTTCATGTTATGTAGGTTGGAATGGTGGTGGAACCGGTGAACCTGTTTGGACAAATTCAAATGGTGGTCATAGCAATACGGTTTTAATGAGTTCAATAAGTACTATGAAATCAGGTTTGGTTTGGGTGGTAGTATTTAAAGATTCAACTTCACAAAACTGGGGAGTTAATGTTCCATTAAACACTTCAACAATCGAATCAAATACAACTAAAGTATCAATTTACAGTTCCAATAGCATTATATATACTCATTTTGCAGGTATTGCTCAGGTAGAGTTATTTAATTCTACCGGTCAGTTGATTCGTTCAGTAAAAGCTGAAAATCAATTCTCTCAGATGGTTAAAACGGGTATTTATATGATACGTATAAATGGTAAAACTCATAAAGTTTTAGTTCAATAAGGTATATATTTTTAGACGATAAGAGCTTGTTTCAAACTAAATTGAAACAAGCTCTTTTGTTTTTAAAGATTTATTTTCCGCTGACTTCAATTTTTACTATCTTTGCACTCTTGAAAATTTCAGAACTAAAAGCTATTATAGCCCTGAAAAAGAAACGATTGCATTTTAGAATGTAATTGTAAATTGTAAATCAATAAATTGTAAATTAAGAAGATGGAACTCGCAAGTAAGTATAATCCCACCGACATCGAATCGAAATGGTATCAATATTGGCTAGACAACGACTTTTTTAGTTCAAAACCTGATGGACGTGAGCCTTATACCATTGTTATCCCTCCGCCAAATGTAACCGGTGTGTTGCACATGGGGCACATGCTCAACAATACCATTCAGGATGTATTGGTTCGTCGGGCACGAATGCAGGGCAAAAATGCTTGTTGGGTTCCCGGAACCGACCACGCTTCCATTGCTACCGAAGCAAAAGTGGTAGGAAAACTGGCTGCCGAAGGAATCAAGAAAACTGACCTGACCCGCGATGAATTTTTAAGCCATGCCTGGGACTGGACACACAAACACGGTGGAATTATTTTGGAGCAGTTGAAAAAACTGGGCGCTTCGTGCGACTGGGATCGTACGGCGTTCACCATGGACGAGCCACGTTCGGAAAGTGTATTGAAAGTGTTTGCTGATTTATACGAAAAAGGCCTTATTTACCGCGGTGTGCGCATGGTAAACTGGGATCCAAAAGCTTTGACAGCACTGTCGGACGAAGAAGTGATTTTTAAGGAACAGCAAGGAAAACTATATTATTTACGTTACAAAATAGATGCCCCCCAACCCCCTCAAGGGGGAGTTGAAGAACCTCAATATGCCGTGGTAGCAACAACAAGACCTGAGACCATTATGGGCGATACGGCTATGTGTATCAATCCAAATGACCCGAAGAATGCACATTTGAAAGGCAAAAAGGTAATTGTTCCATTGATTAACCGTATAATTCCTGTAATTGAGGACGATTATGTAGATGTTGAATTCGGAACAGGTTGCCTGAAAGTAACTCCGGCACATGATGTGAACGATTACATGCTCGGCGAGAAATACAATTTGCCTTCTATTGATATTTTTAATGACAATGGAACGTTGAACGAAAACGGTGCGCAATATGCAGGACTCGATCGTTTTGATGTTCGCAAACAAATTGAAAAAGACCTTGAAGCGGCTGGTTTGCTTGAAAAAGTAGAGCCATATACCAACAAGGTTGGGTTCTCCGAACGTACCGATGCCGTTATCGAACCAAAGCTATCCATGCAATGGTTTATGAAAATGGAAAATCTTGCAAAACCGGCTTTGAAAGCTGTAATGAGCGACGACATTCAGCTATATCCTGCCAAATTCAAAAACACGTATCGTCACTGGATGGAAAACGTGAAAGACTGGTGTATTTCGCGTCAACTTTGGTGGGGACACCGTATTCCGGCGTATTATCTGCCTCAGGGAGGTTTTGTGGTGGCTTTATCCAAAGAAGAAGCTTACGAAAAAGCATTAGCAATTGTCAACTATCCACTTTCTATTGACGACCTGCGTCAGGATGAAGATGTGCTTGATACATGGTTCTCGTCGTGGTTGTGGCCCATCTCTGTTTTCGATGGTATCAACAATCCTGAAAACGAAGAAATCAATTATTATTATCCAACCAATGATTTGGTTACTGCTCCTGAAATTTTGTTTTTCTGGGTGGCACGTATGATTATTGCCGGATACGAATATAAAGGTGAAATGCCGTTCAAAAATGTATACCTGACTGGTATCGTTCGCGATAAATTGGGTCGTAAAATGTCTAAATCGCTGGGTAACTCGCCTGATCCGTTAGATTTGATAGCGCATTTTGGTGCTGATGCGGTTCGTCTGGGTATGTTGCTGACTTCGCCTGCCGGAAATGATTTACCATACGACGACAGCCTTTGTGAGCAAGGACGTAACTTCAACAATAAAATTTGGAATGCTTTCCGCTTGGTAAAAGGTTGGGAAGTAGCCGATATTGAACAACCGGAATCAGCACGTATGGCGGTGAAATGGTTCGAAGCACAATTGAACAAAACATTGCTCGAAATTGAAGATTTGTTCTCGAAATATCGTTTATCAGAAGCCTTAATGGCGGTTTACAAATTGTTCTGGGATGAGTTTTCAGCATGGTATCTTGAAATGGCAAAACCGGCCTATCAACAACCGATTGACCGCACAACCTACGAAGCTACGCTTGGATTCTTCGACTCATTGTTGAAAGTGTTGCATCCGTTTATGCCATTTATCACCGAAGAGCTCTGGCAAGTGCTTGAAGACCGCAATGACGGTGAAAGTATTATGGTTGAAAGAGCCCCCTCTAACTCCCCCGAAGGGGAAGAAAAAGACGCTGATATAATCAGTGGATTTGAAAAAGCAAAAGAAATTATCGCTGGCATTCGCACCATTCGTTTACAGAAAAACATTCCACATAAAGAAAAACTTAGTTTGTATATTAATGGCGAGCATAACAGGCAATTTGATAATGTAGTTGTAAAACTTTGTAATCTGGAGTCAATTAGTTTACATTCAGAAAGTCTTACATCCCACCCTTCGGCGGGGCTTGGGGGGGCTTCGTCATTCCTGGTTGGCACAACAGAATTTTCTATCCCTATGGGTAGCCTGATTAATGCCGAAGAGGAAATTGCCAAGATGGAAGCTGAGATCAACTACTTCGAAGGTTTTATTGATTCGGTAATGAAAAAACTGGGCAACGAACGCTTTGTGGCAAATGCCAAACCGGAAGTGGTAGAAGCCGAACGCAAGAAAAAAGCCGATGCAGAAAGTAAAATTGCTTCGCTAAAAGAAGGAATTGAAGCATTGAAGAAGTAATTGACTTTTATATTTATACCGTTTTTAAAAACTTTACAGTGGTTGGGAAATCTCTCTATAATTACTATTCAAGTATCAATGTCGTTTAGTTAAGCAAACATTAAAAATAAGGGGAAAACCAGGAGCTATAATCTCTATACTAAGGGTTAAGAATTAAAACAAATTGTGGTATTTAAACCCTTAGTAGCTTGAATTCAACGAGAAAAACACCCTTATTCCCTCATTTGTATCTTACTTAAATATAAAATTCCTTATCTAAACGAAATTGATTCAAGTATCATTAAAATCTACTGCCCAAGATGCATTAAGCGACTTGCGTAGTAGATTTTAATATATAAGCCGTCTTGACTTTTTCTGAGATGTCTTTATTTTTGGGTCTCGCGAGTTCCAACTCGCGGTATTTATGAATATTCGCGAGTTGGAACTCGCGAGACCCGATTCAGATCAGCAATAAATTCTCAAAAATAGCAACATTATAAAAGTCAAGACGACTTCATAGAAAATGTATTTATTTCAGTACTACTCCCTTTTGTTTTGCAATTCCAACTATTGAATTTTTGATATTCTGCACAATTACATACTCAAGATTTGAAAATTCGATACTCATAGTTGTTTCATCCGATTTGATAACTCTCAATTAATTCATAAGCAATAGAATTTTATATTATCTTACCCTCAAATCGTTTTTTCTTTTTACTTTTGTGTCTTATTGAATTTAAAAAACAAGAACTATGCGTTTCAAGCAGATATTTTCTTTGCTTTTATTTCCTTTTATAGCATTGTCTGCTGTCAATCCGGTTGATGTTTTTGTACAAAATCCGTTGTTACAAAATGCTAATATCAGCTTGCTAGTAAAAGATATTAAAACCAACGAAACACTTTATCAATACCGCCCTACTTCACTTACCACACCTGCCTCCACCATGAAGTTGGTAACTACTGCCACCATACTCGAACTGTTTGGACCCGACTTCCGATTCCAAACGCGATTGGAAATTGATGGTACAATAAGTATAGACAGTACCTTGAATGGCAATTTGTACATTGTTGGTGGTGGCGACCCTACTTTGGGATCGGAAAAACTGGGCGAAAAAGACTTTCTGCCTAAATGGGTAGATGCAATAAAAAAGGCAGGCATCAACCGCATAACCGGCAGAATTCTGGCCGACGAAACTATTTTTGAGGATCAGGTGCTAAATCCTAAATGGACATGGGAAGATATTGGGAATTATTATGCACCGGGTATTCACGGTATTTCGTATATGGACAATACCTACCGGATGCTGTTTCGCTCGGGTGCAATAGGTACAACGCCCGAGATTCTGCGCGTTGAACCCGAAATAGCCGGACTTGAAGTAGATAATCACCTGAAAAGTACGACAACTGACCACGACAAAGCCTATTTCTATGGTGCACCCTATTCGCTGGATCGCAGTGTGTATGGCGAAATACCTGCCAACAAAGCAGAATTTACAGTAAAAGGAGATATTCCAAATCCGGCACTGTTACTGGCACGTCACTTGCATAACCGACTAACCGATAGCGGACTAAAAATCGGAAGTTTCCCCATTGTACGCCCTGTGTTGGGTAATACACGGGTAATTTACCGTTATCTCTCCCCTGCACTGAAAGATATTATCACCGAAACAAACGTGAAAAGCAACAATCACTTTGCCGAATATCTGTTTAAGTACATCAGCACCAAAAACAATCCGGTGGGCAGTACCAACGAATCTGTTTCCATCATTCGTAATTACTGGAAAACTCAGGGATTACCCACCGAGCAACTATGCCAGTATGATGGTTGTGGGCTATCGGCTTGTGATGCGGTATCAGCATCATTCTTTGTGGATTTGCTTACCTATATGCGAACCAAAAGCCATTATGCGGAGGATTTTTACAACAGTCTGCCGGTAACAGGTGGTCGTGGCACGCTATCTACCTTGCTGGTAAACACTCCGCTGGAAGGAAAAGTACATGCCAAAAGCGGAACTATTGAAAACGTGAAATGCTATGCAGGTTACATAGAACTAAAAGAACGCACGTTGGTCTTTGCTATCATGGTAAATCACCCAAACGGAAGTACACATGAGGTGGAAAAGGAAATGGAAAAGTTCCTTTTAAAGATAACCACCCCTAAATCCCCAAAAAGGGACTTGAAGAAAAGGAAGCACTTAAGATAATATGGATACTACAGCATCAAATTCCCCCATTAGGGGGTTAGGGAGCTTATTCATCGAAGAAACGCCTTCCACCAACATCTTTCTTTGGGAGATGTTGCACAGAGAGCAATTGCCTGAAGGCTTTGTGGTATATGCTGATTATCAGACAGCAGGTAAAGGGCAGACCGGAAACAGTTGGGAGGCGGAACGTGGTAAAAATCTGCTTTTCAGCATGGTGCTTTATCCGCAGCAAATTCCATTGGACGAGTTGTTTCTGATTTCGCAAATAGTGAGTCT
This sequence comes from Paludibacter sp., assembly GCA_037134195.1. Classification (GTDB taxonomy): domain Bacteria; phylum Bacteroidota; class Bacteroidia; order Bacteroidales; family Paludibacteraceae; genus Paludibacter. The sequence continues at coordinate 15,304 of JBAXMR010000088.1, forward strand.
GGCTATAAAAAAAGTGTTGGAAAAATACACAAATGATATCGAAGTAAAGTGGCCAAACGACATCTATTGGAAAGATAAAAAACTCGCCGGCATTCTGATCGAGAACTCCTTTCAGGCCAAAAAAGTAAAAACGGTGATTGGTATCGGGCTGAACGTGAATCAGAAAACCTTTACGAGCAATGCGCCAAATCCTGTTTCACTCAGGCAAATCACTGGTCGGTCGCTCAACCGCAACCAACTCCTGAACACTATCTGCAAAAATATACTGGAATTATATCAGGAATTAAACGCAGAGACTATCCGTTCGGAATATGCCGGCATTATGTATCGCCGCAATGGATTTCAGCCCTATATAACTGACTCCGAAAGTTTCAATGCAAAAATTATAGCTGTTCATCCCGATGGAAAACTGGAACTTGAAACTGAGAGTGGCGAACGTAAAGGGTTTTATTTTAAGGAAGTGCAGTTTAGTCTTTCGTGATGGCAAAGTCATCCTCAGAATTGGACACATCATTTTTAGTAATAGTGAAACCATCTTTAGAAATGTATTTATCATCTTTAGTGATGGATAAACCAACTTTAGTTTTGTAATCATCGTCTTAAAGTTCTGTACAAGCTATCTTTCAAAATGTATTTATGAACTTTCGAAATGGAGAATCTAACTTTAGTTTTGTAATCATTGTCTAAAGTTATGTACAAACTATCTTTCGAACTATATTTATAAACTTTCGAAATGGAATTGCCTTCCTTAGAACTGTATTCGTCATCTTAAGTACTTTAGCTCCTATCTTTATAGTTGCCTAATCTATTTTTATACTTCTACTTGTCCACTTTTTTCATTGCGAAACCCCGACAATAATTTAGATTCATTGCCCAAAATGCATTTAAAAATATTTATTTTATCGTTATTAAAAATATTGGCGAAAAAAGTTGTTCATTTGAAAAATTCCTTTTAGTTTTGCAACATAGTTAATCTACCAATAAAAATTATGTTTTAAATTTTAAAATCAACAAGTTATGAATTATTTTCAAAAAGAAAGACTAACGTCGTACGACAAAGTACTAACCGAATGTGATAACGCTCCAGAAACTGTGGCCAGTATTCCACTATTTGCCAAAAACATTGCCCGACTTCGGGTAATCACCAGTACAGTTAAGCAGCTGGCTTTGGAGCAGGGACAAGTTACAACAGGTATCACTACTCAAAAGAACAATTTACTGGATGATGTAATCGGAATCTCACTCGATGTGGCAGGAGCTGTTCATGCTTATGCCGAAGAAAAAAACGATACGGCACTACAGGAAAAAATGGATTACAGCAGCTCCGATTTTTCTCATATCGATCAATCGATCATACTCACAACCTTGGAAATTATTTTGGTTCAGGCACAAAAACTTTCGGTAGCCGAATTGGAAGAATGTGGAATAACAGCTGCCGAAATGACGGACTTCGTTGAAAAATTAGCGAAACTGAAAACAAGTGTGAACGAAAAAGGCCTGGCTGTAATCGATCAATCGAACGCTACCAAACGGATAGGCGAACTAATGACAGAAGCAGCCAACCTAAAGAAAAAATCGCTCGACCGCTTAGCCCGCCAGTTCGATCGCAAAGCTCCTGAATTTTACTTCAAATACAAAGCAGCCTCGTCAATTACCTATAAATCGTACAAAAAGTCTGATACAACTGCCGATACCAAACCGGCAATATGATAAAAGCCTGTGAAGGTTATGGATTACTCGTAAATAACTAGGTTACTTCCCCTGAAGTCTTGTACTTTAGGGGAAGTTTTTTAAAGTTTTGAACCAAAGAAATGAATTTTTAAAATTTTTGATTAAGTTTGTGGGTGCAAATACTATAAGTTGTTAGTAAAACAACATCATATAGTAAATATAGGCAAACTGCTTGTTTGCAGACATAAATTTGGTTCGGATATTTACGTGTTAGTGGTTATTCAAAAAAAAATGCCAAGTTTCTGTTGACAAAAAAGATGAGTATAAAATTCTTTGTAAAACTTCGTTTTTATGACAAATACTAACTCTTTTATTCGTAAATTTGCCACGACAAAAGAGCAAAAAAAAGCAATATGAATAATCATAAAATAAAAGATAAAATGCAATATACAGAGGTTTTAGACAATGTAAATTTAGTTGAAGAACCACAAATTGAAATAAACTTCAATCCAATTAAATCTGCATTTAAAAAAGAAAAAGTTTTCAAGGTAGTTTCACTTTTTAGTGGTTGTGGTGGACTTGATTTAGGATTTAATGGTAATTTCAATTTTAGAAATCTCCAGTTTAAGAAAACTAAATTTGATGTGGAATTTGCAAATGACATAGACACATCTGCTGAATTCGTTTATAATTCAAATCAAAAGTTTTTTGGCAAACACCAACTTAATCGAAACGACATCAAAGATGTTGATTTTAAAACGATTCCAGATTTCGATTTTTTGATTGCAGGTTTTCCTTGTCAACCGTTTTCAAATGCTGGATTAAGAAAAGGAATAAATGATGACAGAGGCTCATTATTTGAAGAATGTGAGAAATTATTAATTGAAGGATTAAGCAGAGAGAATAAACCAATTGGTTTTGTTTTTGAAAATGTAAAAGGGATAATGTCATCAAAAATGGCTGATGGAACAAGCATCCCTGATGAGATAGTAAAACGCACAGAAAAGTTAGGTTTTAAGGTAAACTATAAGCTTTGTAATACTAGTGATTACGGCGTTCCAAGTAAAAGACAACGTTTATTGATTGTAGGACTTAGGAGTGATTTGGATTATTTTAATTACAATCTAATGGATGAGGTAGTTTATGAAAATAACCTCCCTAACGAAAAATATAATCCTTATGAACTTTATTTAGGTTCAATTCTTTGCGATATTCCCGACAAAACTCCTCAAAAAAATGACTATTGGGCTTATTCTCCAGGAGGTCAATATATGGTTGATAAAATAGAACCTTGTATTGATGGAAAAGAAGCTTTGACAAAATTCAAAAAGAAAGTTCCTCTTAAAGAAATTTCAGATACAATTAAAACCGGTAAATCTTGGAAAAATATGAATCCAGCAGATATGTCTGAAAGGTTTTTGAAGATTTGGAATGATCCTAAAAAATACCATGCACCAAATTTCTACAGACGATTTGCATTAGGCGAAATAAATGGAACAATAACAGCATCTGCACAACCTGAAAATTGCGGAATAACTCACCCTTTCGAAAATAGACGTTTCTCAATTCGAGAAATCGCAAGAATTCAATCATTCCCTGATGATTTTGAATTTCCTTACACAACTATTGCAAATGCTTATAAAGTAATTGGTAATGCTGTACCGCCAATATTTGGTTGGGTTCTAGCACAGGCACTACAAAAACACTTGGTTAATGACTAATTTAAATCACACGAAAGCATATATACTCGGCTTATTAGTTGGAGGAGGGAAAATAGACAAACATACTTTTATTATTGATTTACCATTCAAAAAATGGGGAATGGATACTTCAAGAATGAATGTTATTGCAACTGACATCCTTACCCGAATTTGCCATTATTTCAATTCAACTTACCACTTTAATGTAACTTACGATATAGGAAACAATAAGTGGTTAATCAAACCCTTAGATGGTTCAGACTTTTCGGAGATTATTGAAGACCTCAATTATTTAGGTCTTCCTACTGGTGGTTTTCTTCTGGCAAAAGCCAATCTGACAAAAACTAAAACGATACTAAAAGACATTCAAGTGGAAAGTTTCTTGTCTGGAATATTTGATGCAAGAGCAAGTCTAACATTATCACACAGAAGATTTACTGGAAATGCACCAGTAGTTTCTATTGAAATCCCAGGAAGCACTAAAAACTTTATTTTTGTAGTACAACTCTGTTCATGGCTTACAGAGCTTGGATCAACAACTGACCAGATATTATACAATCACCCAAATCAACACTCATCATCTGACCCAAACTACAAAGGTTGGAAGAAAGGGTTCAAAATTAGGTTTTTAGTAAACTCCTTTTTGACCAAACACTCATTTGCATTACAAGCAAAAGCGATTGATATAACAAACATTAAACAAACACAGCAAAAGGAGGAACAAATTCCTTGTTATTTGCGCAAATTAAGAAAACCAAGTGCTGTTAGTGTTCATGTTGACCAAAATTCGACCGAACTTCCAATTGAAGTTAGGTCGAAATTGTTTTTTCATTACCACCATTTCTGTGCATTACTTAACTGTCCATACGCACCAGTAGAAGAAATTAGAAAGCTCGTCAAGAACGCAAATGAATACATAACTTTTTTCCCAAGACTTACAAAAGATAGTTTAGAAGTTCTTAGTTTACAGTTTGACTCAATTAAAAACATATATTTTCCTGAAAGCATCAAATATGAATCAACGCTGACAGTACAGAATGTTATTGATAATCAACACTTATCAAAATTCACGGGAATTGACCAAGGAATTGCATATTTGTTTGCAACCAAGTTGAACGGGAAAAGACATACTGGCTCGATGAATGAAATACTAAAATTGAACAAATTAAAAAATGTAACAATTTACAGTTATGAACCCAATTACGACAGTCCAATTTTAGTTGTGAATTTTAAAAACAATAAAGCATTTATATGTTCTTCAATAAGCAATTCTTTAAACCAAAAAATCATCAAAAAGAGAATAAAAATCAACGATTTATCTGTAATACTACTGAACAATGAATGAAATTAGCTACTATAAAGAATTTGCCGAGAAATTCACAACCTACCTCACATCATATTTAGGAAAAGATTCCAAGATATATTTTTCGTTTAACAAGACTTTAGATTGCATGATTGAGGATTTAGAGCAACAATCAAACATTATTATTTCAAAAAGTGACACCTACATTCCTAAATTGAAATTAGATATTTGTTTTGCAATAATAAATCCAATCAATGAGGTCAAATTGATATTAATTGAAGCTAAATATCTCAGTCAATTAAGCTTAAAGGACTACTCTCAACTTGTTGGATATTTGCAAGTTGCAAAGAACATAAGTATTGGTTTGTTGCTTTTGATACAAAAAGGACATTCTTCAAACAAATTATCAAACGACTTTCAAGAAATAGTGAGATTGAAAAAATTACCAATGGATTGGATTTTAAATCTTAAATCATTTGGAGAAGAACATAAATTTAAGACGGGAATTATTAGCTACATACCAAATAATGGAATTGATTGGATTAACACTAAGGAATTAAACGGTATTTCATCATTCGAGGAACTTGTAAAAGAGATAAACAACTGAATAAAACAAAACTTAAAGACAAAAAAGAACAACCGCTAACACGCTTCGTATGTTTGCATGATATTTCAAATCAATAAAAAATTGAGATATTTGCCCCCAACTCCCGTGCGAATTGTATCGCGTGGGAAGGAATAAGAAAGAGTTGAATGAAGGTATTACCGTAATGGATTGCTACACGATGAATTCGTGCAGCAGCGTGCGTTAGCAACAACAAAAAGTAAAACAAAAATTGTCTGTTGATTTTAATTTGTAATTTTGCTATTCAACGACAACTAATCTCAACAAAGTAAAACAAATCAGAAAAAATGAGTAAAGCTAAAATATCTATACGTTTTTTTGATGACCGTGAAGTGCGTGCCCTTTGGGATGAAGAAAATGCTAAATGGTGGTTCTCTGTGTTGGATATTGTTGCTGTGCTTACCGACCAAAATGATTATACTAAAACTCGTAATTACTGGAAATATCTCAAAGCTAAACTCAAGATAGAAAATAGTGAGTTGGTTAGTGCTACTACCCAACTGAAACTTTTGGCAAATGACGGGAAACGGTATTTGACTGACATGTTGGATTATACGGGAATTATTGCATTGGGTAAAGAATTTCCCGGGAAAAAAGCCAACCGGTTTATCGACTGGTTTACATACAGCGATGAAAGCATTGACGGAAAAAGTAAAACAAAAGCCTATGCCTTATTCGAGAGTTCGTTTATAAACAGCATTGAAGTTGGTACTACCACAGGTTTGCAACAAATTCATGCTTATTTGTTCGGTGGTCTGTATGATTTCGCAGGACAAATCAGGCAAAAAAACATTTCAAAAGGCGGTTTCCAATTTGCCGTATCACGATTTTTAGGCGACACATTGAGGCAAATAGAAGAAATGCCGGAAACTACATTTGAAGAAATCGTAGATAAGTATGTGGAAATGAACATGGCGCACCCATTTATGGAAGGAAACGGCAGAAGTACCCGAATTTGGTTGGATTTGATGCTGAAAAAACGTATGAACAAATGCGTTGATTGGAGTAAAATAGGAAAAAAAGTCTATATGAACGCAATGATACAAAGCCCACTAAACAGTA
>JBAXMR010000089.1:0-21662 GCA_037134195.1 Paludibacter sp.
TATGCTGTTATTTTGTTATATATCAGCAAGTTATTTTACTTGCGAAAGTTGAATATTTTAATACTAAATGAACAAACAGTAAATGATTACATTCTTTCCATGTACCAGCTAAGTTCTTTTTCCATTTTTTTGTATTTAAAAATGGTGGTAATGATTTTTTGAAGCCGAATGAAAGCGGTTTCACTTTTCACTACATAATCGAAGGCGCGGTGATGCATACAATCGATAGCTACCTCAATTTTATCCTGCGATGAAAGCATAACTACCGGAATATCAGGATTAAAAACCTTGATTTTATCCAGCGTTTGAATTCCATTCATGGCAGTTTTATCAATTCCATCTAGGCAATAATCCAGTATAATCACATCCGGACTATGCGAAAGATTTTCCATGCATTTTTCGCCCGTAGGATAGGCTTCAATCATAAAATCGGCATGTTCCAGAAACTCTAATTCCAGCAATTTCAGAAATACTGCATCGTCATCTACCAAAAAGAGTTTTATTTTATCTTTGTTCATCTGTTTATAATTTATTTTTGAAGGTCAGATGGAACTCATAAAATAAAATTTAATCATACCCTTATGGGTAAAATTGATTAAATTTTATTTCATTCATTTCATCATATTTCATTTTTAATTCTATTAAACTCTACTTCTAATTCCCGGCAAGTTTGTTCGCACACACTTCCAAGTTCGGCAACCATCCGTTTAATTTCACCCATTTGTTCCTGATTACTTGCAAATTCCTGTATTTTTTTTGCCATGAATTCAATATCTTTGCTCAAACCTACAATAGAAAATGATGGAATCATTTTGTGTACAGCTGAATACAATGATTTCCAGTCTTTATCTTCCATGCTTTGATACATAGTGGTTACTAAGGTTGAAGTCTGTTCCAGGTATAGCGATATCATTTCCATCATCAACTGTGGATTCGATTTAGTTCGGGTGTTCAGATACTCCAGATCAATATATTTCTTATTAATATCGGGCAATATAGATTCTACAGGTTTTATGTTAATTGCTGTCGTTGGTTTTTTTACCAGACTAACAATTTTGTTGTACAACAGCTTTTCGTCAACCGGTTTGGCAATGTAATCGTTCATGCCCACTTCCCTGCATTTGGCTAAATCCATCGTGGTCACATCGGCTGTAAGGGCAATAATGGGAATGTTTGAATGTAAAATATTCCGGATATAATCGGTTGCTTCAAAGCCATTCATTTCGGGCATTTGTAAGTCCATCAGAATAATATCGTAGGTCTTTGCCTGAAGTCGTTCAACGGCAATTTTACCGTTGGAGGCAATATCCCTTTGAAATCCAAAATCATCGAGCAGGGTTTTCATCAGCAACTGATTGAGCGGAATATCTTCCACCACCAATACATTTATATTGTCAACTTCAATATCGATTTTTTCAACCACAGTAGCTATTTCAGCACTTTCGGTTGTTTTCTGAAAGCTCAGCGTAAAGCTAAAGGTCGAACCTTTACCTTCTTCACTTTTCACCACCACTTTTCCGCCTTGCGGTTCTACCAGTTGTTTTACAATAGCCAAACCCAGACCTGTGCCACCATATAAGCGCGAAGTGCCACTGGAAGCTTGTTGGAAATTTTCAAATATTTTTTCTATTTTGTTTTCAGGAATACCAATTCCCGTATCTGCCACTACAAACTCTATGGTTACTTTTTCCGAATCCTGACTCAATAGTCTGACACTAATAGTAATCGATCCTATTGAAGTGAATTTCACAGCATTACTTATCAAATTCAAGATAATTTGATGCAACCTAACCGGGTCACCAAGCAAAACTTCAGGAATTCTTTCATCGTATTCTTTAATAAGTAACAGGTTTTTTTCCCAAATTTTGGATTCAAATAGATGAATCATCGCTGCAATGGAAACAGATAATTTAAACGGAACCTGTTCAAAAACCATTTTTCCTGCGTCAACTTTTGCCAAATCCAGAATATCATTGATAAGTACAATCAACGCATCGCCACTCAGTTTTATAGCAGTCAGGTATTCCTTTTGTTTGGCTGTCATATCCGTTTTGAGCAATACCTTGGTGAAACCAATAATAGCATTCATCGGAGTGCGGATTTCGTGACTCATATTCGACAGAAACTGCTGTTTTGCTTTTACCGCATTCTCTGCCGTGAGCGTTGCCGTCTCAGCTTTGGCTTTGGCTATTTCAGCTATCTCGGTTGCCATTTCGGCAAATACAATAGCTTCATTCAGTTGTTTTTCTATTTTTTTCTGCTCGGTGATATCACGTGCTACTACCACTGCGCCAAGCACTGAGCCATTTACATCTTTATAAACTGACCCGTTAAACAAAACATCGGTTAGTTTCCCATCGGTTATTGTGAGGGGATAATCAGCCACAAAGCCTTTAGAAAAAACTTCCTGATACACTTTACGTGCCTTAGTTGGTTCGGTAAAATAGTTGAAAAAATCAGTGCCTATCAGTTCTTTGCGCGAAATACCCGTAATTTTGGCTGAAGCATGATTCATATCCGTAATTTTTCCCTGAGGATTAATCGTGAAAAGCGGATCATGACTGGCTTCAATCAAACTTCGGGCATATTGTGAGGCAAGTTTAAGTGAATAACTTATTTCTTCAAGTTCTTTACTTTCTGTTTCCCTTTTTTCTTTCTCTTCGTTCTGAAAAACCAGTTCTTTATCGGCAATTTTTAATTCTGCAGCACGTTTCTCTTTTTCTTCATTCTGATAAACAAGTTCTTTATTAGCCAGAATTAATTCAGCAGCACGTTTTTCTTTCTCATCATTCTGGAAAGCAAGTTCTTTGTTAGCAATAATTAGTTCAGCCGCACGTTTTTCTTTTTCTTCGTTTTGAAATACAAGTTCCTTATTAGCCAGGATAAGTTCAGCAGCGCGTTTTTCTTTTTCAACATTTTGAAATGCAAGCTCTTTGTTGGCAATAACTAACTCATTTGCACGCTTTTCTTTTTCTTGGTTCTGGAATAGTAGTTCTTCATTGGCAATTATTAATTCAGCAGCACGTTTTTCTTTTTCATCATTCTGAAAAGCAAGCTCTTTATTGGCAATAAATAGTTCCGCAGCACGCTTTTCTTTTTCATCGTTCTGAAAAGCAAGCTCTTTATTGGCTTCGCGCAATTCGATTGCCCATTTCTGCTCTGTAATATCCCTCGCCACTACTACAGCACCTATTACTTTGCCATTACTGTCTTTATAAACCGAGCCATTAAACAATACATCAGTAAGATTACCATTGGCATGGCGGTATGTAAGTGGCAAATCTTTTACTATACCATTCGTAAACACTTGTTGATAAACTATTTTGGCTTTTTTAGGATCGGTGAAATAATCATAAAAATTGGAACCAATCAACTTATCACGTTCAATCCCTGTAATATTCACCTTTGCCTGATTCATATCCATTATTATCCCATCCATGTCGATGGTAATCAACGGATCAAGGCTGGCTTCAATTAAGCTGCTGGCGTATTGTGATTCATGTGTCTTTGTTCGTTCCATATTGTTTTTCTGCTTACTACCTACTGCTTACTGTTTACTGTTTACTGCTTATTGCTTACTGCTATTGCCTACTTCTATCTATATGTCTTCTATCTGATTTCTGCGCTTGTCCTTCAGCTGTTTGAAATGCGAAGGCGAAAGTCCGGTTACTTTTTTGAATTGATTGGAAAGGTGCGCCACACTGCTGTAATTCATCTTCCAGGCAATTTCGGTAATGTTCAATTCATCGTAAATGATCAATTCTTTAATCCGTTCAATTTTATGATTGATAATAAAATGTTCAATAGTAACACCCTGAATTTCAGAGAAAAGATTGGCAAGGTAGGTATAGTCGTGTTTCAGTTTTTCGCTCAGGTAATCGGAGAAATTCACCTTTAATGTTTCATCGGAATGATGAACCATTTCAATGATAGCATTTTTTATTTTTTCAATCAATACTGCCCGTTTATCGTCCATCAACTCAAGGCCGGAGTTTAATAATCCCACTTTCAGTTCATCCCGTTGCTCCAAAGTCAAATTTTCCATTACATCTACTTCGCCCAGTTCCACCACGATGAAGTGAAGACCGAGCTTCTTCAACTCTTCTTTTACCGCCATTTTACAACGGTTGCTGACCATATATTTGATATATAATTTCAAAATATTTTTTTTTTGAGTATATGTTGGTAAAGGTACACATCTTTATTTTGTAAATCATTACAAAACTTTGAAAATAAGTTACATAATTCACACATTTAGTATTGAGCATAGTCATACCTGTTTTAGATGAAAATGCTTTTTAACCCAATTGGGAATAACCAATACACCCAACAAAAGATAGAGATAATAACTAATCATTCGCCAGATAAGCGTAACAAAAATAATAGTACTGTTTGACGAAAAAATGTCGCTGTAGTACTCTTTAAATGCATATTCGGTTACTCCGCTTCCTCCGGGTGTAGGACTTACCACCATTACCACCCAAAGTACCAGTTGCCTCGCAAAAACAATAAGATGTGAACTCACGGGAGCAAATGCCATAAATACAGCATTTACTACCAAAAATCGGGCAGTCCATGTGAGCAAAGTCATACCAAAAGCCTTTAACCAGAACCATAAGGTGCGATGCCCTATATCGTAGGATGTCTGGATTAAATTGTCGGTGAGGATTTCGACCTGAGTGTACCAGCGACGCAAAAAAGGTAATTTAAATAGAAGTAAAAGAATCACTTTTATCCAATTTGGATATTTGAATATTCCGATATAAAGAATACTAGTCCAGATAAGTCTTGTAACATAAATTCCAGTAAAAATCACACCAAATGTAGAAACTATGGCCGAGGATGAATTGAAAATGGAGTGCAGAGGAATAAACAAAAAGATAACCGGACAAACAAGAATAAAAAACAATTCGTCCAGAAACAGATTTACAAACATGATAGTGGCACTTCTGCCGGCACTTATACCCTCTTTTACCAAAAATAGAACTACAATACTTGATCCACCAACAGCTGCTGGAGTTATAGCCGATGTAAACTCACTTAACACATTGATTTGAAAAGCTTGTTTCCATGTCAGCACACTATCTGTTAAATGTCGGAACCTCATGATAAGACCTACATCGCGCAAAAGCATAAGCAGAAAAGCGAGCAAAAGAAATAAAACACTGGTGATTGTAAAATTAATTGTCGAAAAAACTGCTATATCAAACTCATCAACAAATAGCCAACCTATTACAAATAAGCCTAATAAAACCGGTATAAGTACCTGGTATATATTAAATGGTTTTGTTTCTTTTTTCGAAGCAGATAGCACTAATTCGTCCATGTTCTTTTCATTAAATTTTCGTACCGGTCAATCACTTCTTCTGTCACACTTTTCCACGAACGGGCAATGGTTTTGGAGGCATTCTGACCAGCTATCCGAATTCTATCGGGCGAAGTGATTAATTCTCTCAGTTTTCCGGCAAACGATTCGGGTGAATTGTCGCTCAGAAACCCGTTGAAATTATCAACAATCTTCTCTGCAGATGATGAACCCGTTACAAAGATTGTCGGTGTTTCCAGTGCTGCAGCTTCTCGCACCACAAGTGGCGCATTATCATAAATAGAAGGAAATAGGAATAAATCGGCAGCAGCATAATACTTCTTTATCTCATCCCGTTCGGTCAGTGAACCTACAAAATGGACTTTTGAAGTCAGATTCAAATCCTTTACCAGTTGTTTCAAATCATCCACTGCATAACCTGTTCCCACAAAATACATCCTGAATGCTAAATCATTTACCAACGCTAACGCTTCAATGATTACGCGCGGGTTTTTCTCCCATATATGCTGCCCAACGAACAGAAAAACAGTCTCGTGGTCTCCTATTTTCAAATCACGCCGCGATTTTATTTTCACCGGTTCAATAGGTTTAAAACTTGAAAAATCATTGCCATTATCTACCACCACTACTTTTCCTTTGTAGCCATACTCACGAATTGTTTCTTCCACCGAAGCCTGTGGAATCCAGACTTCATCGGCACTTTCATAAAATTTCACAATGCGTCTCACCATAAAATTTGAAATACATTTGTTATGAACCGACCTTTCAAAATCATCGCGGTATTTGGAGTGAAATGTAGCTACAAAAGGTACTTTTTGACTTCGGGCAATGCGTCGAGCCAACAATCCCGAACTAAACGGACAATGAGCATGAACCAATGCAAAAGGAATTTCTTTTAAGGCTGATTTAAATGTAAAATCAAATTCCGGAAATCCAAACCGGTAAGGCTTACGACCCGGAATTGGTAAAGAATTGTACCGATAAATTGGATATGATTTCTCATCGGTATATTCAGAAGATTTTGGAGTCACAACACATACAGGTAGTTTGTGCTTTTTGAGCCAATAGGCGTAATTCTCAACAGTTAGCGACACTCCATCCATAATGGGCGGAAAACTATCGTTAAATATGCCAATTGTTTTCAGGTTAAAATAATCAATTGTTTTCATAGCCTTAGTTTTAAACCCTTCTTTCAATAAAGAATTTTCTTCGGGCATCTCTGAGAATCCAATAAATAACCACACTAATTAAAGCTCCGAAAAAACACCAAACTGAAGTGAGAAATTGTGTGAAAAATACTATTGTAACCAAACAGGATAAGGTCATTAGAATACCAAGTATGTATGTTCGTCTGATACTTGAAATAAAAAGAGGAATAATGGATGCAAACAGGTAAATAGCAAAGACGAAAAGGCGTAATGATTTCGGAAAAGTATCCACATATTCAATATGATACCCACGTATTTCAGGCGTTACTTTAAACAATAATAAGCAAATAATAAAATAGAGTGAAACTGAAATACCCATGACTAAAAAAAACCGTATTAACTTTCTTCGTTTTTTGTTTTTTTCCATCTGGAGTACCGCCAACGGAACCATAAATGGCCAGAATACTTCGGCCATTATTAAAAAAGTATAAGTTGCCGGTTTGAGGAAAGCTATATAATCTGCATTTTGCAATGCCAGCCAAACAAAACCTTCGGCAAATTGCTGAAAGCCAAAAAACATTGGAATACTGGCAAAGACTATCTGTGAAGGTTTATGAACTGCACGTAAAGTAACAACACCAATTGCTACAACAACAATACCACCTACAAAACTCGCACCGGCTGAAAAACACATAATTATTTAGTTTAAATGGGGTAGATAATACAAATAATCCTTTATGCAAAGATATGTGTCGGCAGTAGGTGAAATGTTATATCTAGATGGTTATTAATTACATAATTCACACATTTAGCCTATGCCCTTAAAATTGGGATATAAAGATTGAATCAAATATTATTTTATTACTTCGTTTAATTTAAAAAAATGGAATTAGTATATAACATTCCGTGAAACAGAATATATGCGTATTTAGTGGATTTGAGCTGACCGGAGATGGTGACTTGACGGTATGAAATATAAATACGGATTAATAAAATCCGTTTGATAATCCGTTTTAGAAAATTATTGTATCTTTACTGCTTAAAACAAACTAATATTCATTCCAAAATGAAAAAAGTAATCAATTTCGTTTTAGTTCTGATTGTAGCCTGCATTCTGGTTTATATGCAAATGCCAACAGTAAATTATGGTTTCACAGGCTTTGCCGTATTGCTGATGATTTTAATAGGTGTGTGGGTTTTGCTCAATAATCCGTTTAGTGTTGTTCAGGGTAATAACAATGCTCCTACTATCAAACTCGGCAAGCCGGGTAAAGTTTCATTTGTATTATTGATTGTGTTGGGACTTTACATTACCATTGTTCCGGCAATTACTAGTTGGGCATTGCTTCGAACCAGCGAATACCGCAATTTAATTGGCAAAGTTGAAACTGAATCGAATATTTCGAGCCACATGTTGCCTATTTCCATTGAGAAAATACGCGTGGTGGATCAATCGCTGGCACAGTTGCTAGGTGATAAAGTACTTGGTTCACAATCAGCCCTCGGAAGTCAGGTTACACTTGGGACATTTAATATCCAGAAAGTAAACAACGATTTGTATTGGGTTGCACCCTTGCTTCATTCCGGCTTTTTTAAATGGAATAAAAACATGCAGGGAACAAACGGGTATGTAATGGTTAATGCCTGCAACGAACGCGATGTGAAACTGGTTCAGGAAATCAACGGAAAAAAAGTGTTTATCAAATATCAATCGGAAGCTTATTTTGGAGATAATCTGGAACGTTACCTTTATTTTCATGGTTACTGGCATGTGGGTCTGACCGATTATTCGTTTGAAATAGACGATGCCGGAACGCCTTACTGGGTGGTTACCAAATTCAAAAAAACTATTGGTTTTGCGGGTGACGAAGCCAAAGGCGTAGTTATTGTTAATGCACAAACGGGTGATATAAAAGAATACAGCATCGAAAATACTCCGAAATGGGTTGACCGTGTTCAACCGGGCAATTTTGTTGAAATGCAGCTAAACGATTGGGGCGAATACGTAAAAGGATACTGGAATTTCTCCAACGAAGGTAAACTGAAAATCACCGAAAACGTGTCGATGGTTTATGGCGAAGATAATAATGCGTATTGGTACACCGGTCTGACTTCGGTGGGAGCTGATGAATCGACCGTAGGTTTTGTATTGGTAAATACGCGAACTAAAAAAGCGGTTTGGTACAAACAAAGTGGTGCCACTGAAATTGCCGCTCAGAATTCCGCCAAAGGAAAAGTGCAGGAAAAAGGTTTCTCAGCATCCATGCCAATTCCATACAATATAAACAACATTCCAACTTACGTAATGACCCTGAAAGATAATGGCGGACTGGTGAAAATGTACGCCATGGTAGCTATTGAAGATTATACCATTGTGGGAGTGGGAAATACTCTACGCGAAGCTCTGATGGCTTATAAAAATGCTTTCAACCAAAGCGGAAATAAAATCAGTACCAAAAGTAAAACGGAAAAAAACGTAGTGAAATCGGTGGTTACGCGCATTAACGGAGATGTTAAGAACGGAAACACCTATTATTATTTCACACTGAAAAGCTATCCTAAAATCTTTATCGGTTCTACGCAGGTTTCTAACGATTTTCCGTTAACTAATCTGGGTGATAGTGTCTACGTTACTTTCGACAACGATAATCAGGATGTAATTGATGTGTCATCGTTTAAGAATAAAAATCTAAAATAAATCACTTCACCCCTGCACCCCTCTCCTTGAGCAGAGGGGGTAAATACAGAACTTTCTAAACTTTCAAACTCACAATCATGCATTTATTTCAAAATTTCTTCGAAATCAACTGGCTGGCAGTAATCGTTTCAGTCGTTTTATCGTTTGCTTTGGGTGCATTATGGCACTCGGTATTATTCAAAAAAGGCTGGAGTGAAGATTCCGGTTCGGTTTACAGTTCTCAGAATCATGGAAACCCTGCCGTTATATTCGGGCTTTCAGGCTTGCTCCATGTGGTACTGGTAGTTGCACTGGCAATGTTTGTTGGGCAGCATACCAACTTTCTGGGTGGTGCATTAAAAGGATTGTTCGTTAGTGTATTGTGGATTTCAACCAGCATCGGTGTAACTTATATATTTGTCGGTCGTACCTTCCGTTTATTTCTGATTGATGCCGGATTCTACGTGCTATTTTTGTCCATTGCCGGGATGATTTTAGGTGGGTGGCATTGAAAATTATACGGGTTTAGACTTGTAATTTAAGAAAATAATTTTTACCCACTGCATCAATAATACAAACCAATCTACAAACTATAAACGTACAAATAAACGTAGATATATCTTCCGGACGATGCTTACTGAAAGTAGTTTGCAGCTAATGATAAAGTTGGGAATGTAATAGCAGAAAAATCTAATTATGGAAAAAGCAACCACAGTCGATGAATATATTCAGTCACAATCTGAAATCTATCGAAAGTCGTTAGAACAACTTCGACAACTTATACGCACTTTAGCTCCAGAAGCCAGTGAATCAATCAGTTACGGAATAGCTTGTTACACTTATCATTATATGTTTGTAGGATTTAGTGCTCATAAAAATCATTTTACGTTTACTTCTATGAGTTCGACATTGTTTGAAAAGTTTAAGGAAGAACTGGAAGAATATGACACTTCTATGGGTGGAATCAGGTTTAAACCTGGACAAGAAATTCCGGTTGATTTGATTAGTCGAATCATATTGGAAAAGAAAGCCGAAAATGAATTGCGTGCAGAATTGAAAAAGAAAAAATAATGTAGAATTTACTAAGCTAAATTTATTTCAGTAAGCATACCCTGAAATTGTATATAATATATGATGGTTTCATTTTATTGCTGGAAATATTTATTTAAATGATAACTTATTATCAATTATTATTGCAAGTTAGGCGAATTATTCTAATTTCTTCCAATTAAATCACATCGAGATTCCTTTTGCAAAGTGATTCAGTATTTAAAATCGGCTGAATTTCGCTAAGATGTTCAGCCAATTTTCAATTTTTTTACTTTCCATAGGGTTTTCTAATGACGGAAATAATGTGTTTTACTCCCGATTTTTTATGTCATTTAGATACTAATTACAGCCAATTCATACACATGATCTATGTTTAAAACAATAAAATGCAATATATAGATGACATTTTTTTATTTTTTTGGATTTGAATTTTTATATCTACACAAAAAAAACTAACTTTGCATCTCTAAAAAACAGCTTATTCAAAAATTAATTTTTAAATTAAATAATTCAATATGAGTAACACAAAAAGAGTCTATACATTCGGTAACGGACTTGCCGAAGGTAAAGCAGACATGAAAAACTTGCTCGGTGGAAAAGGAGCAAACCTTGCTGAAATGAACTTGATTGGCGTACCTGTTCCTCCGGGTTTCACCATTACCACTGATGTTTGTACCGAGTATTATACCCTTGGAAAAGATCAGGTTGTTGAACTTTTGAAACCGGAAGTGGAAAAAGCAATTGCCGGTCTGGAAGTTTTGATGAAATCAAAATTCGGAGATATTGAAAACCCATTGTTAGTTTCTGTACGTTCAGGAGCGCGTGCTTCTATGCCTGGTATGATGGATACTATTTTGAACCTGGGTTTGAATGATGCTGTGGTTGAAGGTATGACCCGTAAAACCGGAAATGCCCGTTTTGCATGGGATTCTTACCGTCGTTTCGTACAAATGTATGGTGATGTGGTGTTGGGAATGAAACCTGAAAATAAAAATGATGCTGATCCTTTTGAAGAAATTTTGGATCATTTGAAAGAAGAAAAAGGGGTTGAATTAGATAATCAACTTTCTGTTGACGATTTGAAAGAATTAGTGGCTAAATTTAAAGCTGCCGTAAAAAAACAAACCGGACATGATTTCCCAGAATCGGCTTACGAGCAACTTTGGGGAGCAGTTTGCTCGGTATTCGACTCGTGGATGAACGACCGCGCTATACTTTACCGCAAAATGGAAGGAATTCCTGCCGAATGGGGAACTGCCGTTAGCGTTCAATCCATGGTATTTGGTAACATGGGCGAAACTTCAGCTACTGGTGTTTGCTTCAGTCGTGATGCTGCTACAGGTGAAGATATGTTTATTGGTGAATACCTGATTAATGCTCAGGGCGAAGATGTGGTGGCCGGTATTCGTACTCCACAGCAAATCACCAAAGAAGGTTCACAACGCTGGGCTGTTTTGGCAGGTGTTTCTGAAGCCGAACGTATTGCTAAATTCCCTTCAATGGAAGAAGCAATGCCATCGATTTATAAAGAGTTAGATGCTATCCAGACCAAACTGGAAAACCACTACAAAGATATGCAGGATATGGAATTTACCGTACAAGAAGGTAAATTGTGGTTCCTGCAAACACGTAACGGAAAACGTACCGGTGCTGCTATGGTGAAAATTGCTGTAGATATGCTTCGTCAGGGAATGTTGGACGAAAAAACAGCAATCCTGCGTGTTGATCCAAACCGTTTGGACGAATTACTTCACCCTGTTTTCGACAAAAAAGCATTGAAAGAAGCTAAACTGATTGCTAAAGGTTTGGCTGCTTCTCCGGGAGCTGCTTCAGGACGTGTTGTATTCAATGCTGATGATGCTGCCGACTGGGCTTCGCACGGCGAAAAAGTAATCATGGTTCGTGTTGAAACTTCTCCAGAAGATTTAGCCGGTATGGCTGCTGCTCAGGGAATTCTGACTGCCCGTGGCGGTATGACTTCTCACGCTGCTGTTGTGGCTCGTGGTATGGGTAAATGCTGTGTTTCAGGTGCAGGAACTTTGAAAATTGACTACTCATCCAAAACGATGGAAGTAGATGGTTTGGTAGTGAAAGAAGGCGATTATATTTCGTTGAATGGTTCTACCGGTGATATTTTCTTAGGAAAAGTTGGCACTATGGAAGCTGAATTGGATGCTGATTTTGCAGAATTGATGACATTGGCTGACAAACATACAAAAATGGCTGTTCGTACCAATGCTGATACTCCACACGATGCACAGGTTGCCCGTAAATTTGGTGCTACCGGTATCGGACTTTGCCGCACAGAACACATGTTTTTCGAAGGTGAAAAAATCAAAGCCATGCGCGAAATGATTCTTGCCCCTGATGAAGCTGGTCGTCGTATTGCCTTAGCCAAAATTCTTCCTTATCAACAAGAGGATTTCGAAGGTATTTTCGAAGCAATGGCAGGTTGCCCTGTTACCGTTCGTCTGCTCGATCCACCGTTACACGAGTTTGTTCCTCACGATGAAAAAGGACAACGTGAAATGGCTGAAGCTATGGGCGTTTCACTAAAAGTGATTAAACAACGTGTTGATGGACTTCACGAACAAAACCCGATGTTAGGTCACCGTGGATGTCGTTTGGGAAACACTTATCCTGAAATTACCGAAATGCAAACCCGCGCTATTCTTGGTGCAGCGTTGGCATTGAAGAAAAAAGGTATCAAAGTACTTCCTGAAATTATGGTTCCACTTGTTGGTATCAAATTCGAATTCAACGAACAAGATAAAATTATTCGCGATACTGCTGCATTATTGTTTGCAGAAAAAGGCGACAGCATTGAGTTTAAAGTGGGTACTATGATTGAAATTCCACGTGCTGCACTTACTGCCGATAAAATTGCTGCTACTGCAGAATTCTTCTCATTTGGAACAAACGACCTGACTCAGATGACTTTCGGATATTCGCGCGATGATATTGCTTCGTTCCTGCCAATTTATCTTGAAAAGAAAATTCTGAAAGCCGATCCGTTCCAGGTTCTTGACCAGAATGGTGTAGGACAATTGGTACAAATGGCAACTGAAAAAGGACGCTCAGTTAATCCTAATCTGAAAGTAGGTATTTGTGGCGAACACGGAGGTGAGCCATCATCTGTTGAATTTTGCCACCGCACAGGTTTGAACTATGTAAGCTGCTCACCATTCCGCGTGCCAATTGCACGTTTGGCTGCTGCTCAAGCTGCTCTGAAATACTAATCAGTAATTTTATAAATAGAAAAAGGGGAAACTTGAAAAAGTTTCTCCTTTTTTATTCATTAAGAAATCTATTGAATACTTTTTCCTAACGTTTTATAGTTTCACAATTCGTCCTATTGACAATTCATTTTCAGAAAGTATATTCAGAATAAAAAGTTTCTTTGTGCAAATTACTAAAATTCATTTATGGCTTAACAATCACATTTTTTATTTCCCAAGTACCTGCTTTTGTAGCAGTTGAAACATACTTAAACGCAAACTTAATTTTTTTACCAGTATAATTGGCTAAGCTAATTTCGCCAGAATTCCCAAATGTATAGCTAGATGCACTTACAAAAGCTGGTGTGGTTAATTGAGCCCAGGTAGCAGTCGAAGGTAATCCTGAAATGTAATCTTCAGAAATCCAAATTGTTGCTTCAGTTGCTACTGCACCAAAATAGGCTGTAACATGATCAAAAGAAAGTTTTGGGGTAGCTATTGACGTCAAATCAATTTCTGGAGAAATCAACCAATCTTCATTAGCAATATTTTGATAAGTAGTCTTAATATAACCTGTCATAAGTGCACATTTATAAGTCGAAGAAAATGCCCAGAATTGATCACCAGTAATATTCTGAGAAGTAAATTCACCTAATGTTGTAGCAAAAGTTTCTGAGAAAATTGGTGGTCTTACTCCAACAGTTGTACTGTTTGGTAAAATAGAGTATGAAGTTCCATCCATCTGAGGAAATCCACTGGAGGCAGTTCCTAATGTACCATATATTGTTAGTTTCTTTGCAAAGCGTTTCAATTTATTATTTTTTAGGTTTAAACTGTCGCGAATAACTCCCACAGGTAATTGAACTACTAAGCATTTTGAATAATACATATCTGTTGGTGAAACCACATCAGCTAAAATTATATTTGTCGCCTGAGTACAAGTATCTGTCGAAAAATAATACTTATTACCCCACGTATAACCAACTACATAACCGCTTACAAATTTCAGGTAACCAAGATTCTTAACTGCTTCAAAAACAGTATAGGGTTTAGTTTCTTTTCCGGAATTTAAAGTCGGATTGATTGCTTCTCCTTTCTGAACCAAAAAGTTTTTAAGTTCCCATGTACCAGCTTTAGTTGTAGTTGAAATATATTTGAATGCTATTCTGACTCTTTTTCCGCTATATGCTTTCAGACTGATTTGTTCCGTGGTTTGAAACGTCCAATCTCCGGGATCAGAAAATGGATATGTTGTCAATTGAGTCCACGTTGCCGATTTTGGCAAACTATCATTTTTATAACCTTCAGATATCCAAACAGATGCTTCTGTTAGTACATTAGCAAAATAACGTGGGCAATGGTCAAATGTAAAAAATGCAGATGGAACTGACGTCAAATCAATTTCTGGTGAAATCAGCCAAGATTCATCAGCATTATTATTTGCATCTACATAACCTGACATTAATGCATAACCCTTTGAATCTATTGTCCAATTTTCATTTCCCACAACACTCTTAACAATAAATTTACCTAAGTTTGTAGTTAATGGTTCGGTATAAATCGAGTTATCTTGATACTGTTTACTTATTGATTCATCGAGATTGGAACATGATACTACAATCATTCCAAAAACAAAAAGCAATAAACCATATATAGTTATTTTTTTCATAAATAGGATATTTAAATGAATTATTTTTAAAAATTGAAATTTGTTTCAAAAATTTATCTGATGTAAAAGTTTTTTATTTCCCATGAACCTTCTGTCTTAGGCGATAAATATCTGAAAGCAATTGTTACTTTCTTACCTGCATAAGTTGTATCTAATCCAATGTCTCCCGATGTTGAGAATGTCCAACTACCCGGATCTTTAAATGGAGTAGTCTTTAATTGTTTCCATATTGCTGTTGATGGTAATCCTTCATCATAATTTTTCGAGATCCATATTGTTGCCTCATTAGGTAAATCAGAAAAATATCGAGCAGCGTGGTCGAATGATAATGTTGCAGTATCAACTTTTGTTAAATCAATCTGTGGAGATATTATCCAATCTTCATTTGCGAAACTATTAGAAGAACTACCAGATATTGTAGCAGCACTATAAGATATACTCCAAGCCAAACTTCCTGTTACATTTTGTGTCGAAAACTTACCAAATTTAGTTGAAAATGTCTCACGATAAGGTATTTGTACAGGAGTACGGTGTGTTAATGCAACATTTCTTATTTGTAACACTCCAGCTTGTTTTTCGGTTGATAAATACCTAAAAGCTATATGTATTGGAAAATTAATTACTTTTTTTGCTGTATCAACAAATTTCTTAAGAGAAATATCTGCAATATTAGTCATAGTCCAACTACCTGTATTAATAATAGAACTTACCGGATAAATTCGAAACCAAGTAGCCTTTTTAAACAATGAATCAGGATTTGTAGTATGAAGTGAATCAGAACTATAATTAGGAGAACCCCATAATGTTACTTCGTTAGCAACGTCTGCAAATCCATTTGCTGCATAATCGAATGAGAGAAGTGATGTTGTATCTCTATTCAATAAAATAAGTGGAGAAATTAACCATTGTTCATTTCCATAAGGTATTCCATTTACATTTCCGTTTATCATGGCGCATTGAAATTTACTCCATGTCCATTTTTGTTTTCCTGAAACGGCATACTGAGTAAATTGACCTAAGTCATTTTCAAATTTTTCAGTAAACACTCCAACTAAAGAGTTTGGCGTTTTTGGGTTAGGCAATTGTGGCTGTTCAATATCGTTTTTACAAGCTGTAAATGATATTACTAACAATAGTAAACCATAATATATCAGTTTTTTTGTATTCATATTTGTACTTTTTATTAAATTGTAATTAGAAATTCAAAACTTCCTCTTTTTTGTTTTGGATAAATTTATTGCTGATATTGAATATATTTCTCGAAACCCTTACCTAAGTCGTTAATTGAACGAAGAGTTAATTGATGATAAATCTTTGATGAACTAATAACAACGTCTTTATCATTATACCAACCAACTAAAGCGGTAATATTACCAACATAAGTAGATGATGGTAATTTTAGATTTGCAAATTTAGAATATTCACTTGTAGATACAAATATTGAACCTGTACCATCTTGAATTTCTCGTGATTGTGGATAACCTACGCCATTAGTTGATGGTGCAAAAATATATTCCGCATCAGTTTTTAGTATTGCAGGCACTCCACTATTTGCACCCTTTCCAGTAAAATAAGCATTTTTGATACACACCAATTTACTGAACATACCAGCACCGCCACTAAGTATTTGAGCAATTGTTACTGTATCAACCAATTGAGACTTGGGAACAGTGGCAATTTTGCTTATTTGAACTCTTGTCATAAAAAGCGTATAAGGAATACGTCCTATTTCAAAGCCAATTTTACCTGACTCAGTGTTGTAATATGGAATACCTAATTGAAGCATGCCGGCATATTTCCCTATTGCCAATCCACTACAACTAAGCACAATAGAACGACCTGTTGGAAAAATAGAACTTAAATTTCCTGCATCGACAGATATTTTTATTGCTTTATTTGAAATAAAATCGCGAATTATAAGGTTTTTGTAAATATTACCTTCGTCATCGTTCGAAATAACAACACCGCTAATCACAATAACTTTGTTTCTGGGAATACTATCAACAGTAAACAAAGCGTTTCTCGTAGGATAGTCACCAATATCTGAGGAAAACTCATTGATAAAACCACCAATAGTATGTGTAGGAATCCATTCAAAACTTGATTCGGATGTTGTAATATCTTCATTACAACTATTTAATAACAAGATGCTTAATAGTAGCAAACTCATTATGTTGAAATATCGTTTCATATATTATGTATTTTTGATGTATTATTAAATATTAGAATTTATAAGAAATAGTAGCAAAGAAGTTAATTCCTAAAGCGTAATAATATTTTGGTGGAAATTTATATACATTCCCATAGATTGCACCTTTATCAATAGGAACACGTGCTTGTTGGAAACCTCCTGTTTTAAGATTAGAATTTAATAAATTATTGGCACTTAAATTTATATTCAACGATTGACGGTTTTTCAAATAAATCACTTTTCCAATAGATGCATCCAGCATAAATCCGCCCTTTAACCTTTCCTGTGCTCCCAAAACGTTTTTCTCAATATCTGTCGTGTACATTGCCAAATACTTCTTTGTAAACCGCAATGGAGCGACATCCAGATAATTATTGTCGAAATAATTGAGAGTCAATGTAGCAAACCACATTTTAGGATTAAAATAATCTAATGCTATGCTTCCGGCAGTTTGAGGCCCACTAGCAATCTTAATTCCTTTTAACATAACTATATCTTTTTCATCTGCAAAAGCTCCATTTTCAGGGCTTAATACACCTGTTACACTATCCGTATAATGATGGTCAGATATTGTTCCGGCAAGTACAAGTTTAAAATTACTATTTAATTTTACTTCCATCCCAAGTTCAATACCGCTGTATACTTTATTAACTCCTGATAAAGAATGATTAATAAATGTTTGATAGCTGTCATCGTAATAGGAAGATAATTCAACTCCATTTAGCGAATAGGTTTGAAAAGCAGTAATTCTACCTCTGATACCGGGATAAGTGAATGCGTAAGTCAAATCATAAGAAAGTATCTTTTCCTGTGATAGACCAGGTGCAAGCACATCTTTTATACGAGGAGATACATAAGCATTGTTAGGCAATGGAGCTTTATATTCAGCTAATGCATTTATAATAATTCTTTTTTTACTGTCGATTTTATAAACAAAACCACCTTTTACTGAAGGTGAAGCAGTCCACCATGTTTTTCCTCTTCCGTATGATTGTACACTATCAGCTGTTGCTCTACCGTTCTCCATTCGACCGAATCTGCTAAATTGGGTGTAGGTCATCTTGGCTGCATAAAATAAATCTACATTGTAAAATGTCCATTGATTTTGCAAAAAAGCATTAGCTGATAAAATGTCTATATCATAATCATATCCAAATTTATCACCGTTTTTAATAATTCTGTTTGGATTCCTTAAGTCATTTTGAGAAATACTCGGGTCTTTACCTTTTAATAAACCGGTTAAATCACGTTCTGCAAATTGGTCTATATCAATCCACTGATTAGCTCCCATCAAATCATCCATAGTTTTATAATGGATTCCTTTCGATGATTTAGCTTCAACTCCTGCTGTAATTTTTAATTCTTTATTAAGTTGATTTGTGTAAGTGGAATTAAAAGTCGTTTCCATTAAATTGTTATGACGACGTTCCAACGCATATTTTGCATTACCTGATGGATTCTTCTCATTGTTAAATACATTAGCGTTATAAAGTGTTTGCCAATCAATTTGAGTTATTATTGGGTTTCTATCCCGCCAGTTTTTTGTCAGTTCATTTATCATATTCTGAGAAGGAACTCCGTTTATGCTTCCATCCAAACCAACTTGTCCATCATATTGATAACTTGGTAAATTCCGATAATAATCAGGTCGGGGATCAGGTGCATTAAAGAAATTAAGTGCCGAGTTGCTGTAAAAACTATAATGATAAGCCAAACCAGTCCTCAAAATTTGTTTATCGTCAATTTTAAATTCGTGTGATAGAATGATGGTTGGATCAAAACTCTTGACAATGCGTGAATTTCTTTTCACTCCGTTTTGATATCCCCAATAGGAGTTGTAATATATTGAATTTGCCAACGAATATACTTCATCAGTTGCCGATGAACTTTGTCCACGTTCGGTTGGTGACCCAAAAGTTACTATTGACAAACTGTGGTTTTTGTTAAATACTTTTTCTGCTGAAAGGAAATATCCAACCGATTTATAAAAAGTTCCTTCAGTCACACCTTCATCAGCCCATCGTACCGCTGCTGAAGCTGCAAAAGCCCAACCATTTGATTGTAATCCTGTAGCATGTAAAATTGATCCGCGAACTTTATATGAACGGTTTGAAAATGCAACACCACCTTTTGAACCTGCAGCATAACCCGTTGCTCTTGTGTTTATGTTTGTTGCACCACCTAAATTTCCAAAAGTAAAGGAGCTGGCACTTAAATTATCGGCATTATCCTGATTTCTCATAGCATCATTTAAACCTCCAAATGCTGAATAATTAAATCCACCGCGTTCCATCCCGTTGAAGTGAACACCGTTTATATAAGTTGACTCATAATCGTTATCATATCCTCTGACATTAAAACGCATCGGGCTGAACGAATAACTTGCCTGTGAATTATAAATATCTCCCTTTGATGATAAAGTTGTAGAAGTATTCTGAGAAACACGTCCTTCATCTTCTGTCAATTCTTTTTCACTTAATTGAAGCGTTGTTTCCTGTTTAGTTTCTTCCTGAGCATCGGCTTTTAACTCTATTATACCAAAATCATTAACCGTTTTAGCTTTAAGATTAATCAACTTTATTTGAGTAAAATATCCATCATGTGAAATACTTAACTCCTCATCTCCTGATTGAAGATAACTCAGGGTGAATTCTCCCTTTTCATTTGTTTGTGTCGAAATGTTTTGTTGTAATAAAGTAATGGTTACTCCTGATAAAGGATTTCCTGTACCGGCAGCTTTTATCACTCCTCTGGCCGATGTTTGTGCCATAAGTGTAAAAGAGCTCAGCAATGATACAAAAAGCATCAGCGATAGTTTTCTCATACGATTGATTCTAACTTGTTTTTTACAATTCATTTATAAATACTTATTTCTCCCTTTATTTTGGGGCTAAAAGGCACGCAATTTACTACTATAATTTCAATATATCACATAAATATACAGTAAAAATTTCTTTTTTACATTTCAATTCATAGCAATAATCCGAACAAAATAGTTAATATGATTAAATACTAATTAAGCTATGTTTTGATATTCATATAGTTGGCAAAATATTTATT
The DNA here is from genome assembly GCA_037134195.1 of Paludibacter sp. Classification (GTDB taxonomy): domain Bacteria; phylum Bacteroidota; class Bacteroidia; order Bacteroidales; family Paludibacteraceae; genus Paludibacter. Next base: position 20,340 of record JBAXMR010000089.1, read on the forward strand.
TAAAACACGACAGACTTAATTAACCATTACAAACTGCTTACAATTTGTAAGTTAAAAGATAAATTATTTTGTATTTAACTTTATTTTTTTCTTTCACTTTTTTTTCTCACTTTTGTTGTCAATAAATATATATTCATTTTTATGTCAAAAATATAAGTATGCGAAAATCTATTTTTATTCCAATCCTTTTATTCCTAATTTTGGTATTTACATCAGGAACATCTGACCCACAAACTTCACAATCAGTCAATAAAGTAAGGGTTCAGATGGCTTGTGCTGCCTTTTACAATCAGGAAAACTTTTTCGATACTATCCATCAGAATAATGTAAATGATTACGAATACACTCCAACCGGTTCCATGAAATGGGGAACTCAGAAGTATAATGCCAAACTGGAGCACATGTCGTATGCCATTTCTCAAATCGGATTGGATTACTGTCCAACAGGTATATCTTTAATCGGACTTTCAGAGATTGAAAATCGTTCTGTGCTCGAAGACATCGTAAAACAGCCTGCATTAGCTAAACGTCAGTTGCAAATAGTACATTACGATGGAATTGATCGTCGTGGTGTGGATGTGGCATTGCTCTACAACCCTAAACAGTTTATTGTAACCAACAGCAAATCGTATCGTTTGACTTTAGCAAATGATACTGCTTTTCGCACCCGCGACCAATTGATGGTAAGCGGTTATTTGCTTGGCGAAAAGGTTCATGTAATTGTAAATCACTGGCCATCACGACTGGGTGGTGAAGAAGCATCACAACCTAAACGGAATGCTGCCGCCGCACTCACTCGCTCAATAGTTGATTCTTTATTCAAAGTTGACCCAAAGGCAAAAATAATTGTCATGGGTGATTTGAACGATGATCCTTTTAATGAAAGTTGCGCCAAAGTATTGGGTGCTAAAAAAGATATTGATGACGTTAAAGATGGTCAATTATTTAATACACTTTGGAAAACGCTCGATAGTGGTGTAGGTTCTCTTGCCTATAATGACCAATGGAATATGTTCGATCAGATAATAATTTCATCGGAATTGGCTCACGCTGACCGCTCCAAACTCAAATTTTGGAAGCCTGATGTATTTAATCGCCCTTTTCTTACCCAACAGGAAGGTCGCTACAAAGGCACACCTATTCGTACACACGCCGGTGGAGTTTGGACAAACGGTTACAGCGACCATTATCCTACACTCATTTATTTAGTGAAGGAAGTAAAGTAGTTGATAATTGATAATTGATAATTGATAATTGATAGTTGATAATTGATAATTGATAATTGATAATTGATAATTGATAATTGATAATTGATAATTGATA
>JBAXMR010000090.1:0-21278 GCA_037134195.1 Paludibacter sp.
GAGGAGCGTGTCCATAAACTGAAAGAAGTTCAACGAGGATGGCTTGAATACTTCCGTTTGGCAAGTATTCAGGCAAAACTCAACGCTTTGGATGGTTGGGTGCGCAATCGGATAAGGTATTGTATTTGGAAAGACTGGAAACGACCCGAACGGAAACGGAAAAACCTGCTTCGGCTGGGTGTCAGTGCAGACAATGCTTACAGTTGGAGTAGAACAAGGATGGGAGGTTGGGCAGTAGCTCAAAGCCCTATTCTTGTGACTACTATCACCCTCGACCGCTTGCAAAAGCGTGGTTACGAATCACTGCTTACTTATTACCAACACTTCACTCCTTATCTTGGCGAACCGCTGTATACGTGACCCGTACGTACAGTGGTGTGAGAGGCTCTCCCTGTCAGTTTCGGCTGGCAGGGCAGTCTACTCGATTGTATAACTTGTTCGACCATTTTCTCGTTATTAGTATTATAGGCCACCACCTTAATTTCGCCGGGCTGATACACTACATCATTCCACATTAAATACTTGAATTTTTTTTAAGTAAAATCACTTGCAATTTCTACTTAAAGCATGAAACTCATTCCTTAATTATCGTAATTATTGGACTCATTTCACGATACGCTGCATTTTCAAAAGTACGTTTTCCTCCAAATCTGTCAATTACGCCACCTACCGTGCCAATAATTGCAATTCCGTACCTGATTTTCTTTTGTTTCAAAATATCACGTGAGCGTACTGAGATGGATAGTTTTTTTTCAGTTTCGCCCGGCAAAACAGTAACAGCATCCATCACAATGTTTTTATTTTTAGGGTAAACAAATAATTCAATCGGTTCTTTAAAATCCTGATTTCGCCTGATTCTTACCGGGATTGAAATTACTGTATCCCCTTCGGAGAACGGAATTTGATACTCACTACCGTTATACATATCCGCTGGGAATTCTATTCTAAACGGTGCTTTGGGCATAACTTCAACTGATAAACATGCCGCAGGAATATTATGATGGTAATAAAAAGCCTGCATCATTTCATCGGCTGCAACAGCATTTTGACTATCGCCATCTGATTGATCTTTAGGGTTATAAATCGAAGCAGTGAGTTTTAAATCGTAATTCCCTTCGCGACTTCCTTCGGGGATAGTAACAGAAATTTCTTTCTTTTTTATTCCGGCAAAAATTTTCATATTGCTGAGTTTTGTGCCACCGGGTAATCCTTTGATATTCAAGTCAAGAGTTTTGTTAATTTTTTCTTTGGAATTTATAGTTACTGTGAAGATAGAAGTTCCACCCTGAGGCACAGAAAGAGTGGCCGGAGAAACAAATACTTCAAATGGCAAACTAACTTTCTTTTTATCAAGCACATAAAAATAATCCTTCCCACGATTATCAAGCACATCTTCCACCTGCAAGTAATATCTACCCGGAATTTTAAACGTGTAAGTCAGTTGCGGATCGGCATGAAAAGTCATCAAACCTTGCATATCATCTTCCAAATCATCGGCTTCAGCAAGTAATTTTCCAAATTCATCAAACAAGCGTAATCGACCATCAAGCAACGAACCAATTCTGCGTGCAATAACTTCAAAAGTGACAGTTTCATTAGCATCAGCCACATAGGTATATTGTTTCGATCGGTTTTTCAAATCGAGCGTGTCGAAAATTACCTGATTATCAGTAATTTGCAATTTCTTTTTGTCATTCAGCAAGAGATTACTAGATTTATTTACTCCCCAAAATGGAACTGAATTAGAAATCTCTCCATTTTTACCAAGAGCTGTCACCGTATTATAACCCTCATTTTCCGGTTTAAAGCTCAGATTATTGGATTTCAGATTTACTCCGACAAGGTTTATTTCTGTCTTTTTACCCACTTTAGCAGCAGCAGGATATACGGATTGAACAAAGGGAATTTCGCCCAGTTCGATGCGATATGTGAAATCTTCCCGACCACGATAAATCGCATCATGAATTGACAAAGTATAGGTATCATTTTCAGGAATTTTCATAATAATCGTCGGGTCAACATTATACCGAAAATCGTCGCAGTATGCCACTTCTTTACCTTTGCTGTTTTTCAGGCTAATCACCGACTGAAACCATCCCGGCACAGCATCGGCAATAAACGGAACAAGTTCGCGAGCTTTAACCGAAGCCACTAAAGTTATTCCTTTTTCAGCTTTAAAACTGAAATAATCTGTTTCACTGGGTAAAATCTGCCCACATAAAACAGCGGGAAGATTTTCTACCGGATTAGGAGTTTTACTTGTTGAACCCTTAATTTCAAGCAAATTCGGATATTGCCCAACTTCAAAATTCAATTTGCTCGAAATCCCTACTGGTGATTGCAGGCGTAAATCGCGCAAGCCCGGAGCAGCATTTTTATCAACCGTTACACGAATGTTGAGTTGGTCGGCAAGTTGTGGACTGCTTTGGTCGTCAAGTCTTCGGAATTTTTTCTTTTTCAACGAAGTTTGTTCTTCCTCAGTTGGTTTAATAATTTCAGCTTTCACGCCTTTTCCACTTACTATCACGCTGGTAGCTTTATTTATATTCAAACCTCCAATAACAATTTCGGCTGTTGTTCCACGTTCTGCTCCCGCCGGATACATATATCCGACTGATATTTTTTGAGCATGAATGTATGTTGCCAAAAAGAGTATAACTAACAACAAGCTACAGATTTTCAATGTATTTCGCATCTTATTTATTCTTTATTAGTTCAAGCAACAGGCCATTACTTTGTCCGCTTTTATTAAGCGATGGAAGCATCGGTAAATTTCCTTCCATCGAGTGTGGTAACGTACCCAATGGGTCAATGCCCATAAGTTTATAAACCGTGCCAATAAGGTCGGCAGGATACACTTTTCGATCCAGAATATTTTCACCGGTAGCATCGGTTTTGCCAATAACTTTGCCCGGAATAAAACCGCCGCCTGCCACCAGATAGGAAAATGCAGTTCCAAAATGGCTGCGACCACCGTTCCATGGTGCTTCCCACAATACACGTGGTGTCCGTCCAAACTCACCACCACACATCACAATGGTATTTTGTAACAAGCCTTTTTCATCTAAGTCAGTAAGCAAAGCCCACAATGCCCGATCCAACTCAGGAAGCATTTGATTCATTTTCTGAAAATGAACCTTGTGTGTATCCCAACCGGTGGTACGAACATTAATCACCGGCACACCGGCTTCAACCAATCTGCGTGCCACCAGGCAGGATTGTCCCAGTCGGTTAACACCATATTTTTCGCGCATTTCTTTGGTTTCGTTCTTCAGATTGAAAACTTCGTTCAGTTTTCCGCTTATCAGTTCCACATTTTGTTTTCGCAACGATTGAACGTTCGCTTCATCCACTTCGTGCATTCTGTATTTATTCAGCATTTCAAAACTGGAAAGCAGACTCATTCTTTCTTTGAATTTATCAGCAGGCACTAAAGTATTTACAAGTCCTTCCACTTCAAAAATATCCTTTTCGGGTGCACCTTTGGTATCGAAAGATTTATATGAATTTCCCAAAAAACCACCCTCGTTGAAACGTGTATTAGCTCCAACCACCGAAATGTATGGAGGAAGAATTCCTTTGTAAGAATCTTTCATTTTATACGAAATGGCAGCCCCGAATGACGGATAAACTACTGAACCACCACTTAAATCGCCAGTAATCATGGCGTAATGTCCTGTTTCATGCCCATTTACACCGTGAGTCATGCTTCTTATCAAGCTGAATTTGTCGGCTATTTTGGCAAGCATACTGAACTTTTCGCCAAGTACAATTTCAGGTACATTGCTTTGTTGAACATTTTTATAGTTACCGTATATGTCGCGTGAAGCATTCGGCTTTGGATCGAAAGTATCGGTTTGCGATGGTCCACCATCCAGATAAATCAAAATAACCGATTTAGCCTGCTGTGCGTTTATTGTGGTTAAGTGCAAGAGGAAAATAGTGATGCAGAGGATTTTTATTTTATACATGATATATCAGGTTTAGTGGTTATATAAAAATTCAGTACTGTTTAATTCCAACCATACCAAATCATAACACAACTGTTTGGTTGTCAGCTTATTTTTGGAAGCATACGAATTGTATAACTGAAGTTCATCGGCTGTGGGATAACGCGATAATATCGTAAGTGTAACTGCTTTGCAAATATCATCTACTGTAAGTTGATTTTTGCACAGTTCGTTCAGTACCGGACTTTTCCGTATTTTATTTTCAAGTTCCGAAGAGTTCATTAAGAATAGCAGTTGCCTGGCATTCAAATCTTTAATGTGTTGCCTTTCCAGTGATACATCCCTCGATGCACGTCCGAAAAGTTCCAGTGTCGTACTCGAAACAGTTGCATCTCCCAGTTCCACCGAGTGAGTTCCAGCCGGAAAATACGAAAATGGTTCAGGAACACGGCTGTTATATTGATCGGAAATACCACTAATATCGGCAATAGCATCCACAATCACTTCCGCATTCAGTCGTTCGGGTATGAAAGTTCCAATGCCCGAACCGGCACACTGAAAAGCATACGATATCAGAATTTCTTTAATAAATGCTTTCATATCATATCCCGAAGCAATAAATTTCTTAGTCAGATAATTGAGTAACTCCGGTTTTGTTGGTGGGTTTTGCGCGCCCCAGTCATCGGGTTCATTCACGAGTCCTTGTCCCAACACCCAATACCACATCCGGTTTGCCATCACCGCTGCAAAACGTTTATTTGATTTATCAGTAAGCCAGTTTACATAAGTATTTCGCCAATCTTCATTTTCGGTTAATATAAGAGATGCGCCATCTATGTTGACTGCGGGTTTGGGCGGTTTCATGTGATAATCCACATACACAATTTCCTCTTTCCATTCCTTGGTGCTTTTATATCGGATTTGAGAGAAAAACACTTTGCCATCATCCATTGGCTTGCGATTTCCCAAAAATAGCAGCTGAATATTGTTATAGATATTGTCGGGTGTCTTGCGAGGAAAGGCACGGTAGAAATTGACCGCAGGCACTCTGAAATTACTTCCTTTTGAAAGCAACAACTCATTCACTATCTGATTATAAGGAGTATTCGAAGTAAGTTTTTCGTGAACCCAGCGGTTGTAAGCCTGAACGCCGTTTGGCCATAAATTGCTTGGAAATTCTGATTTTATCCGAAGCATATCCCCCCAGAGATTTCCAAAATAAGTCAGGTAATCGTCCGACTCAAGCAAGTTATCAATTAATTTCCTTCTTTTGTCGCTATTGGTTGAATTCAGAAATTCTGTAGCCTTTTCTTTTTGTGCCAATTTGCCGGTAACACTCAGGTAAGCACGGCGTAAAAACACTTCATCGCTACACAGAGCTTGTTTCTGACCTTTTGTTACGAAATAACTATCAATATTCTGTGCTGGTACAACTATGGTACAAAACAATAAAACGATAGCAATACTATAAATTCTCATCATGAATAATTTTCAAATTAATTACTTGTTTCCTTGCTTTTTCGGCATCTGGTTTCCTTCCGTCGTAGCAATTCCCTCAATCTCAACCAATAATTCGGCTCGGCAAACAGGTGCACATACATAAAATACACTTACTTCGCGAAATTCAGTTCCTACAACCTGACGAACCAATTCAAAATCGGCAGTATTTTTTACATACACTCGCAAATGTACAATTTTTAATTCGCCGGAAAAATCAATTCCGTTAACTTTCAGATTTTCGGGCGAAATAAGGTGGCGGATAAGAGCAATTGTTTGACTTGTTTGAGTTTCTACAGCCTCATTACCAAGACTATTCTCTCCAAGAATAGCTGCGGTTCCTGAAATAAAGCAACAGCCAGATTCCCCTTTGGCAATAATTTTAGCACGTTCAAATTTTGGGGTTTCCTTATTCTCAGATTTTCCTAATACAGTTTCTGAGTAACTGTGTGCTGCGAGTTGCAGCGAATTATTGAGAGTTAAAATTCGGGTATTATCATGATAATTTACAGCAATTAAACTTACTATCACAGCATGAATATTCATCGAAATGCCTGTAGCCGCAGGGAAACCATCTTTCCAGTTTGCCGAAGCGTAAAAGCGGGCACGTTCGTTGTTGAATTCCTGATAGTTTTGGCGATTGTTTTCAATTGCTGTAATTTGTCCGATATAATTCCATTGGCGCACAATGTTTTCAGTACTCATACACGCCTCATTGAAGATTCTTTGAACCGTATTGAAAATCTCAGAACTTTGTTCTCTAATCGATTTTTGAAGGTTATCACACATCAACCCTTCCATCAGTAAGGCACTAAATTCTTTTGTATCAATGGTCAGATAACGAACTGAAGCAATTTCATGAAAGTTAACTGCTGAAGCACTAATACCATCGGTAAGATAACCAACTTCGACAATGAGTGTTTGTTTGTCTTGTGGCGATTGAGCAACATAACTTAATAATGGCAATTGACCGAAAATTTGTTGAGAGGTTTGTTTAATTATTTCTAAATTAGGGAGATAATCATCATCTGTTATCCAACCAAAAATACTGATTGTCAATACTCTTTCTTTTTCGGGAATATTTTTTAGTAGTTGTGATAGGGTTTCAGAAAAAACTGCATCGGTAGCTGAAAAAGTGCGATAGTTGATAAACAGCATAAGAGGGATAAGTATTTATTGTATTGAATTACAAATGCAAATCAAGATTTGTTTTGTAATCTCATTGTTTATATTAACCTGAGTTTGCGATAAAAGTTTATACTTAACGTAAATAATTACGTAAAAATGTGTTGTTAATATATTTTCTCATTCCGAACTCAGGTTATTAGACTATTCTGATATAAGAAAGTTTAAACACTGATTAATAATACTTTTCTTATTGTGTTTTAACACAAAGTCTATTTATATCTGCTTGTCTTTTTCTATGCTAAATCTATTACGATCTAAGTATAAATCTACTTCATTTTGAGTGGCAAAATTTATCGCTGTAACGAATAGGTTTGCATCTCAAACTCGAACACTTAAATGAGGGATTTCCTCTTGTTACTGAAGCTATATATTTAGCAAATAAAGGCTTGCCATTAATACTCATGCAATGTTGCTAACGTTCAACCCAATACCGACTGTATTGAAAATTTACTCATTCAATGTTGCTGTATTCTTAAATCTCGCCATTGCTCATTAAGAATTTTGATTTCTCATGTATTGTAGCAATCAATGTCCTTTTGCACGCTTTTTCGTATTTTCCATCGCAATACCAAAACACTTACTGTATGAAACTTTGCCAATACCTACTGTAAACTAAAATTTAGTTGAAATAAATGATATTAATACATTACTTTTCGACCAAAATATAATGCAAATTGAGTTAAATATATCTGTAGAGATACGAAATAAAGTATATCCAATTTTTTAAATATAGTTGTAAATCTCATTTTTTATCTATTTTTGTCATTTATAAGTCAATTGGAGTACGTAGATTATGGATAAAAAGAAATCTGATCGGAACGTTAATTATCTTATTGTCCCGGAAGAAGACGAGCAATGGGGATTGACTGTTACAACTGTGGGTCATCAGAAAATTTCTGAGAATAATTCATACCCTCCAGAAAATCATCCACTTGAGTATTATTTCAAAGTTGAAGATGGCAGGGTGTTAAATGAGTATCAATTGCTTTATATTACCGATGGTAATGGAGTGTTTACTTTTGGACCATCAAAGCAATCTTGTTTTATTACTGAAGGGAAAATGTTTTTTCTAATGCCTGGTGTATGGCATACATACAAACCAATTAAAGATTCGGGTTGGAACGAGTACTGGATTGGATTTAAAGGAGATATAATTCAAAGAATCGTTGATGAGGGATATTTTCTTAACCGCCCACCGGTATTTAATATAGGACTGAACGAACGGATTGTTGATTTATACCTAAAAGCAATAGAGATAGCAAATGAAGAACGAGCAGGACATCAACAAGCACTTTCAGGAATTGTTATGCATATTTTGGGATTAATGTATTATCGAGACAAAACCCGTGATTTTGAAGACGAAGAATTGATAAAAAAAATAAATAAAGCCAAGGTAATTATGCGTGAATCGATTTATAAAAATCTGTTTGCAGAAGATATTGCTAGTCAATTGAATATTGGTTATTCTAAATTTAGAAAAGCGTTCAAAGAGCTAACAGGCACATCTCCATCCAGATACATGCTCGAACTAAAACTGAATGAGTCAAAGCTTTTGCTTACAACATCTAATTTGTCGATAAAAGAAATTTCATTCAGTTTAAACTTTGAAAATTCTGAATACTTTAATATTTTCTTTAAAAATAAAACCGGGCAAACTCCCGGCGAATATAGAAATATTTGTACCAACAGAAATGATTAACCTGTAATATCTAACATTTGTAATTTAAAAATACAACATTCTTGTGTGAAATTAAAGATGATTTGTGGCTGGAAGCGGATAAGTTTAAGAAAAATGGTTTGAAATTATAAAAAAATCTCTATTCCATTTTGTATACTACTGCATTTATATTCATTCCCGCACCAACTGAAGCAAATATCAGTACATCGCCCGAATTAATCTGATGATTTTCCATATTATCTTTTACAATCAGGTCAAATAATGTAGGCAATGTTGCTACTGATGTATTACCGAGGTTATGTACCGTCATAGGCATAATTTCATCCGGTGGATTTTCAATGCCATACAGACTGTAAAGCCGTTTCAGAATAGCATCATCCATTTTGCCATTCGCCTGATGAATCAATACTTTTTTTACATCACCAATAGGGTATCCGCTTTTGTCTAAACAGGCTTTAATCGCCTGAGGAACAGTTTCCAATGCATACTGATATAAACGTCGTCCGTTCATCTTCAGGAACAGGTCTTTAGGGTTTTCAAAGTCAGGATTATATGAAGGTCCCATGTGAAGCAATCCGGCATGACTAAAGGTGTCTGAACGGGTTTTGTGAGCAATTATTCCAATCGGAGAGCTGCTTTCTTTTGCTTCTAAAATGACAGCACCTGCACCGTCGGCATAAAGCATACAATCGCGATCGTGTGGATCACTGATACGCGACAGAACTTCGGCGCCAATTACCAAAATCTTCTTAGCGTCACCGGATTTGATAAAATAATCGGCCTGAATAACCGCTTGCAACCAACCGGGACAGCCAAATGTAATATCATAAGCCACGGTTTCAGGATTTTTGATGCATAGTTTTTGTTTTACTTTCGAAGCCATAGCAGGTACATGATCCGAAGCCCGGTTATCAGCAGTTGTATCTCCAAAATTATTAGCCAATATCACATAATCAAGTTCTTCAGCATCAATGCCCGATGCTCTAATTGCTTCATCGGCAGCCAGTACAGCCATATCGGTAGTAATCATGTCATCAGAAATGTAACGACGCTCAGCAATGGTGGTTATTTCATGAAATTTATCCGCAATCTCCTGACCGGATTTGTCGATTTTCACCCCGTTCGATTCATAAAACACATTTGCTATGAAATCTTCGTTTTTAATAACACGCGATGGTATATAACTTCCTGTCCCAGTTATTACACTGTAAATTTTCTTCTCCATATTCTCTTTGATTTTCAATTAGTAATCATCTGCACGACTCATTCTTTATGACTTACAAAGTTATACTAAATTACTTACATGCAGTGGCAAAATATATTAATTGTTCTCAATGGATATTAAGTTGTATAGCTAACTTTTTGATTTATAAGGCTAAAAAAGTTGATAAAAATGCATTCCAATTTCTTCAATTTGATCTTAATGTGCTGAATTAGCATTTATATCTCATTTTTTTGCCTTTGATACAGCCAATGTTTAAGTTAGATTTGGTGGTAATCTGACTTTCATCGATACGAATCAAAGTGAAGCATTTGTTTTAGATACCCAATACATTCAGAAGATAAAATAGTTTCGATTACTTGTAAAATATATTCACTATTTATAATATATATTTCTATAAATGAAATAGTATATACTTTAAATATAATAGTATATTCTTAGGATTTAATAGTACTTTCTTAGTATATATTAGTATATTCTTCGGATATAAAAGTATATCTTTGGGATTTAAGAATATATACATCGGATTTAATAATAGATTCTTTAGATAAATATGTAAATTCGTTTATTATAATAATATATTCCTTATTTAATACATTTTCAATGCTTTTTTTAGTTTATCATTGATAATATCACAATTTTTATTTCTACATTTGCATAAAAAAAATTACAATTCTAATCCTTTCATCATGCTAGTACTAAACTTACGACCCATTTTCACGGCTCGTGGCATCGACAGACCGTATACTTTTCTTGTCAAAGCAGGATTTACTGCTCATTCTGCCAATGTTATTTTGAATAAACCAAAGGAAATCAAAATACATTATATTGAACTTCTCTGTTTAAAGTTAAACTGCGAACCAAGCGACTTGTTTCTTTGGATTCCGGATAAGAATAACCCAATTTCAGAAAATCATCCGCTCCGAACGCTGGCCGGAAATCCCGAAATACATTCCGATGCACTACTCAATTTACCGTATAAACAGCTGAAAGAGATAAATTTAAAAATAAGCACCGAGCAAAAAGAAACAGTTCAATAAAACTCAATTACAGATAGTTGTATAAGCTTTCTCTTTCCAGTTATTTTTTGTAATTTTGCAACCCTGAAACGATTAAGGACTGAAACAGTTTCATCTAATTCGTCCAAATTCGTGTAATTAGTATTTTGTATATGACTAAATTTAAAGAATATTCCGGCTTAAATCTTTCCGACGTAAACAAAGAACAGTTGAAACGTTGGCAGGAACTTGATGTTTTCCATAAAAGTATCGAAATACGCGAGGGAAAACCTTCGTTTGTGTTTTATGAAGGACCACCTTCAGCCAACGGACTGCCGGGAATTCATCACGTGATGGGACGTACGATTAAAGACGTTTTTTGTCGTTATAAAACCATGCAGGGCTTTCAGGTAAAGCGTAAAGCAGGTTGGGATACTCACGGACTTCCGGTGGAACTGGGTGTGGAAAAAGCACTGGGAATTACCAAAGAAGATATTGGCAAAACCATCAGTGTGGACGATTACAATGCTGCCTGCCGCCACGACGTGCTGAAATACACCAAAGAATGGGAAGATTTGACTACCAAAATGGGTTATTGGGTGGATATGAACGATCCATATATCACGTATGACAATCGTTATATCGAAACGTTGTGGTGGTTACTTAAACAACTTTATAACAAAAACTTACTATACAAAGGTTACACCATTCAGCCCTACTCACCAGCTGCGGGCACAGGACTTTCAACCCACGAACTCAACCAGCCCGGTTGTTATCGAGATGTGAAAGATACAACCTGTGTGGCAATGTTCAAAGTTAAGCCCCCTAAATCCCCCATAGGGGACTTTTTGGAGAGTGCAAACAATGAACGTCTTGAATGTTTAACAGCATCTCCATCTATTTATTCCCGAATAAAAGAATTGGCACTGGAGCACATAAAAAATCCAACTCAAGCCGAAGATGCTTTGTGGACACAGCTGAAAAGCAAACAACTGGATGGATATAAATTCAGACGACAGCATATCATTGCAGACTGCATTGTTGATTTTGTATGTATTGAAAAAAAATTAGTTGTTGAAGTTGATGGTGGTTATCATGAAAATGCAGATGTTGCCGAGTACGACAATTTAAGAACAGAACTATTAGAAAGCCTCGGATATAAAGTAGTTCGTTTTACAAACGAAGAAGTTTTAGCTAACACTGATAATGTTTTAGATGAAATTTCTAAAATACTAACCAACCAAAAAGTCCCCCAAGGGGGATTTAGGGGGCTTAATACTTTCTTTTTGGCATGGACAACCACACCTTGGACATTACCATCAAACACCGCACTATGCGTTGGACCCAATATCGATTATATAAAAGTAAAATCAAACAATCCATATACAAAAGAAGCTTGTAATCTGATTTTAGCAGAAAGTCTGTTAGGGTCGGTTATGGGTAAAAACGAATATGAAGTACTTGCAAAATGCAAAGGCTCAGAACTTGCCGGAATCGAATACGAACAATTAATCCCCTGGGTTAATCCAATTATAAATGATGCTAACTTCAAGTCCCCCAAGGGGGATTTAGGGGGCTTCCCATTCCGTGTTATCACCGGCGACTTTGTGACTACCGAAGATGGTACAGGTATCGTTCATATTGCACCTACTTTTGGTGCTGATGATGATCGGGTAGCTAAACAAAACGGCGTTCCACCATTATTGCTGATTGACAAAGACGGTAACCGCCAGCCGATGGTTGACCGCAGCGGAAAATTCTTTGAAATTGCAGATTTGAGTGAAGACTTTGTCGCATCAAATATTAATGCTGAACTATATAAAGAGTTTGCCGGCAAATACGTAAAAAACGCCTACAACCCGGTTTCTCCCCCCTCGGGGGAGTTAGAGGGGGCTTCTCTTGATATTGATCTTTGCGTTATGCTGAAACAACAGGGTTTGGCTTTCAAAATAGAAAAACATGTCCACAACTATCCGCACTGCTGGCGTACCGACAAACCTGTATTGTATTATCCGCTGGACAGTTGGTTTATCAAAACCACAGCCTGCCGCGAGGAAATGATGTCGCTCAACGACACCATCAACTGGAAACCTGTTTCTACAGGAACGGGGCGTTTCGGAAAATGGCTGGAAAATCTTCAGGACTGGAATCTGAGTCGCAGTCGCTACTGGGGAACTCCGCTACCTATCTGGCGCACTGAAGATGGAATTGAGGAAATTTGCATTGGCTCGGTAGAAGAATTGATTTCGGAAATCGAAAAATCGATTGCAGCCGGATTTATGACTGAAAACCCATACAAGAATTTCAAAGTCGGAGAATATACTGCTGATAATTATGCAGTCAAAAACATAGATTTGCACCGTCCGTATGTAGATGGAATTGTGTTGGTTTCTGCTTCAGGTAAACCCATGAAACGCGAACTTGATTTGATTGACGTTTGGTTCGATTCGGGTGCAATGCCTTACGCACAATTGCATTATCCATTCAACCAAAGCCCCCTAAATCCCCCGAAGGGGGACTTTAAGACCTACAAAACAGCAAACCCTATATTGTACAATGTTTTAAAAGAAAATGCTAAAAACCACAGAAAAAATCCAACTAATGCGGAAGAAGTTCTATGGCAGAATTTAAGTGGAAAACAACTTGAAAATTACAAATTCAGAAGGGAACATATTATTGAAGATATCATTGTTGATTTTGTATGTTTAAAAGAAAATCTTGTTATTGAAGTTGATGGAGGCTACCACAACAATCCTGAAATTAAAGAGCTTGACAAACTTAAAAAAGAAATTCTTGAAAGTCATGGATTTAGAGTAATTCGTTTCACGAACGATGAAGTTTTATATAAACTTGAAAGAACGCTGAAACTTATCAAACACGCACTCTTAAGTCCCCCTTTGGGGGATTTAGGGGGCTTCTTTCCTGCCGATTTCATTTCGGAAGGAGTGGATCAAACCCGTGGCTGGTTCTTTACACTTCATGCAATAAGCACCATGGTTCGTGGTTCGGTGGCATTTAAAAGTGTAATTTCCAACGGTTTGGTACTTGATAAAAACGGCAACAAAATGTCGAAACGGTTGGGTAATGGCGTTGATCCGTTCTCAGCCATTGAAAAATACGGTTCCGATCCATTACGCTGGTACATGATGACAAATGCTTCTCCGTGGGACAATCTGAAATTTGATATTGAAGGCGTGGAAGAAGTGCGTCGCAAATTCTTTGGAACGCTTTATAATACCTATTCGTTTTTCTCGCTGTATGCAAATGTGGATAAATTCACTTATGCTGAAGCCGAAGTTCTGTTGGAAAAACGCCCCGAAATTGATCGTTGGATTATTTCATTGCTCAACACGCTGGTAAAAGACGTAACCGAGTATTACGAAACCTACGAACCAACCCGTGCCGGACGCGCTATTTCCGATTTTGTGGGCGAAAACCTGAGTAACTGGTATGTGCGCCTCAACCGCAAACGCTACTGGGGTGGTGCGTACGACGAAGATAAAATTGCTGCCTATCAGACACTTTATACTTGCCTGGAAACAGTTGCACGACTGATGGCACCTATCGCACCGTTTTTTGCCGACCAATTGTTCCTTGATTTGAATGCTGTGACAGGAAAAGATGCCGCTGAATCGATTCACTTAGCAGATTTCCCAATATTTGACGAAGCCCTGATAGATTCCAATTTGGAAGAATGTATGCAGTTGGCACAGCAAACTTCGTCGATGATACTGGCACTGCGCCGAAAAGCTGAGAAAAAAGTGCGCCAACCGCTTACTAAAGCAGTTGTTCCGGCACCAGATGAAATTACTTTCAAACAGCTGAGTTATATTGCCGAACTGGTGAAAGCCGAGGTGAACGTAAAGGAACTGGAAATTATTCCGGCTGATACCGATATGGAGAATCTGGTAAAGAAAATCAAACCGAATTTCAAAACACTCGGTAAGAAATATGGCAAACAAATGAAAGAAATTGCAACCGCTTTCGGAGCTATTACCAGTCATGAAATCAGTGAAATTGAAAGGAACGGAGAATATACGCTGAAACTTGCAACCGGTGATGTGGAAATTACCACCGAAGATGTTGAAATTATTACCGAAGATATGCCGGGATGGTTGGTTGCTAATGAAGGTAGGTTGACTGTGGCGCTGGACATTACTGTAACTGATGCTTTGTTACGCGAAGGAATTGCCAGGGAATTGGTAAACCGTATTCAAAATATCCGTAAGTCGAACGGTTACGAAATTGTAGATAAAATTTCAATCGAAATTGAAAGTAGAGATGAAATTACCGAAGCTGTAAAAGAATATTCGAATTACATTGCCTCCCAAACATTAGCCAATTCTGTTTTGTTGAAAGACAGTGTGTCTGATGCGACCGATCTCGACTTTGATGATTATATCGTAAAAGTTTCGGTAAAAAAGGATTAATCAAACTTGTTCAAAATTTAATATCAAAATAATTGTTCAACTGAAAGTATTTAGCTATTTTCGCAGACAATTTAAAAACAAACAAATTCAGGAGTTAGCGCACAACTTGAGGAGAATCACTTAAAAATTACAACTATGGCTGAGAAAACAAGATATTCAGATGCAGAACTGGAAGAATTTCGGGCGCTGATTACAGAAAAGCTTGAAAAAGCGCAGAGAGAATACGAAGAATTGCGACTTGCAATTGCGAATTTGGATGGAAATGATGTAATGGACACTTCGCCAACTTTCAAAGTACTTGAAGAAGGTGCTTCAACTCTTTCAAAAGAAGAAGCCGGTCGTTTGGCTCAACGTCAGATGAAATTTATTCAACATTTACAGTCGGCTATGATTCGTATCGAAAACAAAACCTACGGTATCTGCCGCGAAACAGGCAAACTGATTCCGAAAGAGCGACTTCGTGCAGTTCCACATGCCACATTGAGCATTGAAGCCAAAAACGATCAGAGATAATCGGATGTAAAACTCATTTCAATTCGGCAACGGAATTAATCTCTGTTGCCGAATTTGTGTTTAAAAAGAAGCCCCCTAAATCCCCCATAAGGGGACTTAAAGACCGAATTTCTCAATTTTGAATTATCAATTATCAATTATCAATTATCTTTCATGTCAATTGCAAAAAAATCCATTCTTCTTATCCTACTTATTCTGATTATAGATCAGGTAGTTAAAGTTTATGTAAAACTGCATTTCAGTTTAGGAGAATCAGTTGAAGTCTTTAGTTGGTTCAAAATTTATTTTATCGAGAACAACGGTATGGCTTTCGGAATGGAGCTGATAGGTAAATTGTTCCTAACACTTTTCAGGATTGTTGCAGTTGGTGCACTGGCTTATTATATCCATATACTGATAAAAAAGAAAGTCAGAACAGGTTTTATACTAACAGTTTCGCTTGTATTGGCCGGTGCTGCAGGAAATATTTTGGATTCCTTGTTTTATGGACTTATTTTCAGCGTTAGCAATTATATGGGGCCAATAGCTACACTTCTTCCTGAAGGTGGTGGTTATGCAAGTTTATTTTACGGAAAGGTAGTAGATATGCTTTATTTCCCAATTATAAAAAATACTGCCGGTGAAACACTCTTTTTTAGTCCTATATTTAATATTGCCGATTCGGCTATTACGGTTGCTGTTACAATAATTTTGCTGTTTTTCCGTAAAGAATTGAATGAAAGCCTTGAAACAAAAAAAGAAGATGAAACAACTGTCGAATCTTAAACCACTACACTTACTTTTGTTCGGAGTTGTAGCTGCACTGGTTTTATCGGGTTGTTTCCGACCTAAAGGCGTTTTGAGTCAGGACAAAATGACTGATGTACTGGTGGATATGCATAAAACCGATGCCTTGTTGGCTGAGAAAAATATTGCTTATGGTCAGTATTCAAAGAAAGCACAATACTATAATTATATTTTCAAAAAACACGGAATTACCAAGGCTGAATTCGATTCCACGCTTGTATGGTACACTAAAAATCCGATTAAATTTGAGAATATGTACGAAGATGTTCTCAAAAAGCTGACTGTTTTACAAAAAGAAGTGGATGATAACAAGTTTCACCCGATTGATTATGCTAATCTTGGAAAAATCAGAGCTGATATCTGGGTTAAACCTACTCATCATAAATTCATAAAAGATTCTGCACGTACAAAACTCGATTTTGAAATTAAACGAGCCGATTTGCTTTACAAAGATGTATATGAACTGAAGATGTTGCTCAAAATAGCTAAAGAAGATTCCTGCAAAAAACAGCGCATCGAACTGCGTATCAATTACTACAACGGCACTTCCGATCATACTTATACATTGGTTAAGAATGATGGTTTAACTCGTCGGTTTACTCTTCGGATGCCAGCTTACCGAAAGTTGAAAGTCAAATCAATTTCCGGATGTCTGCTGGGTAGTTCCGCTTATAAAGGAGTATTTCATTCCACACTCGATAGTATCAAATTGATACGGGAATTTAATTCATTGCAAATAGATAGTTTACGCAAATTAGTACAGGAAGCCGACACAACACATTACGTTGGTGCTCCAAGTTTTGATTACTTGCTTGCACCGCAACCAGCTGTTCATTCGTTTAGAAAAAGTAGAATACTGAAGCCTTTATGATAAACAGAGTTAGCAGCCATTTCTTGTTTTGCGAACCTGACAGAATTCTTCGACAATCAGTTATTGAGCGAGATGGAAATCAAACGGTTAAAGCCATTTTTAGCCTGAATGACAAAAATGTGGAAACCGCTCAAACTTCGTTTTTCAATGGTGTGATAAGTGCCGAAATTGTGTCGCTTAAGCTAAACACAATCGAAGAACAACTTATCGGAATCGGGAATGAATATAATTACGTTGATTTGTCTCTGAAGAATCCAGTCATTGATTTCACAATAAATAAACAACTGCTAATTGATTTTGGAACGGAAGATACGGATGAAATAAACAGGATACTTCGAAAAGCCGGGGAATTATTCGCATCTTTTTCGGTTTTTGATTTCATTGCAGCTTCTGTATATTATCCGGCTTTGTTAGTGAATCGGAACGCAGTAATAGAATTGTATAAAAGTGCAGAACTGATTCTCTGGGAACAAGTTGATTTGGTTCTTAAACAACTGAAAGCAGAAACTCGTATCAGGGAAATTTAAAACCTGTACAGAAATTTTAAACAATTAGCGACTCAGAGCGTTACTTTAGAGCAAACCGATTCAACATAAAACTAATTTTGGGAAAGAAATATGTGGCAGATTTTCATTGGCAGCTTATTATTAGGATTAATTCATCCATTAGTTCCTAATCATTGGATTCCGCTGATTGCCATTTCCAAAACTGAAAAATGGACCACCCGCGAATCTATTTTTGCCACCCTGATAACAGGTTTCTCGCACACCATAAGTACCATTATTATTGGTATTATTGTTGGTTTTGTTGGAATCAAGCTTTCAGAAAGTTACAGTTATATTACCCGAATTGCCGCCCCAGTTGTTTTACTTACCATTGGGCTGATTTACATCGGATTGGATTTTCGTTCTAAACATCAGCATCACCATTTTGCAATTGATAAAACTAAGATTAAGGCAAAAAAATCGAAAACGGCTGTGTTGATTAGTTTATGTATTGGTATGTTTCTTTCGCCCTGTATTGAAATTGAAGCTTACTATTTTCAGGCAGCAACCAAAGGCTGGCTCGGTATTCTGATTGTTTCGTTGGTATACCTGATTGTTACTCTGACAATGATGGTTGCTCTGGTTTACCTCGGACTAAAAGGTGTAAACAAACTGAAATCGGATTTTTTGGAACATCATGAGAAATTAATCACTGGTTTGCTGCTGATTTTCCTTGGCTTGTTTGCCTATTTTGTAGAATTTTAAAAACAACTTTTAATTTTAAAGGAATGAAATCAACTAACTGGACACTCGAAAACATGCCTGATTTATCAGGAAAAACAATATTGGTTACCGGTGGTAACAGCGGACTTGGATTTGAAGCGGTAAAGGCTTTTGCACTGAAAGGTGCTTTTGTGGTCATGGCTTGCCGTTCTTTAGCTAAAGGTGAAGAGGCAAAAAAACAAATTTCAGGATTAAATCCAAAAGCCAATATTTCTGTTATGGAACTTGATTTGACCGATTTGAAATCAATTCATTCCTTTGTCAATCAATTCAAAGAAAATCATTCCCGGTTAGACATTTTACTGAACAATGCCGGTATTATGATGGTGTCTTATGGGCTGACAAAAGATGGTTTTGAAAACCAAATGGGAACTAATCATTTGGGGCATTTTGCATTAACGGGCCAGCTTCTTGAACTGCTTAAAACCACTCCACATTCGAGAGTGGTGACTGTAAGCAGTATGGCGCATAAAAGTGGCGTAATGGATATTGATAATCTTTTATATGAAAACGGAAAAGATTACAGTCCAATAAAAGCCTACGGGCGTTCTAAATTATCCAATTTGCTGTTTACTTATGAGTTACAACGCTTTTTTGAGAAAAACAAAATAGATATAATCGCTGTTGCAGCTCATCCGGGAGTTTCAGATACTAATCTGTTTAATCACGCTGCACCTAAATGGGTGATGAATCTGCTTCGTCCATTGTTTTTGTTTATGATTCAACCTGCTTCGATGGGTGCTTTGCCCGAAATACGTGCTGCGGTTGATGCAGATGTAAAAGGCGGTCAGTACTACGGACCGGATGGTAAAAAAGAAATGAAAGGCTATCCAGTTTTGGTAGAATCTACCGCAGCATCTCACAACGAAGAAGATGCCCGTAAGCTTTGGGAATTATCCGAAAAACTAACCGGTATTAGCTTTATAGCTTAATTCTTGTAACTGAATTAAAAAAGTACTACTTTTGCACCCGAATTATTATTAATAACAGTTTTCAATTGTAAATTGTAAATTGTAAATTGTAAATTGAAGATGAGTGTTGTAGAAAAAATAAAGGCCGCTAAATCCACTGCCTTTTCGTTTGAATTATTGCCGCCGTTGAAAGGAAATGGTATAGAACCTGTTTACCGAACTATCGACATTTTGCGTGAATTCGATCCGAAATACATTAATATAACTACCCATCGAAGCGAATTGGTTTTTAAAGAAAAAGCCGATGGACTGTTTGAACAGGTTGCTGAGCGTCATCGTCCGGGAACGGTTGCTATTGCTGCTGCCATTCAGAATAAATACAAAATTGCCGTAGTGCCTCACATAATCTGTAGTGGTTTTACCCGCGAAGAAACAGAATATGCCCTGATTGACCTGCAATTTTTGGGAATAACCGACTTACTTTTGTTGCGTGGTGATAAAGCCAAACACGAACGCGATTTTTCGCCAACCGGACACAGACATGCCACCGAATTACAGATTCAGGTAAATAATTTCAACGAAGGACTGTTTTTGGATGGTTCGAAAATGAAATCGCCTGTAAAGCCGTTTTCGTATGGAATGGCTTGTTATCCTGAGAAACACGAGGAAGCACCGAATCTGGAGTCGGATTTGATTTATGCGAAACAAAAAGTGGATGCAGGTGCTGAATACCTTGTAACTCAAATGTTCTTCGACAATCAGAAGTATTATGATTTTGTGGATAAATGCAAGGCAAACGGTATCAGTGTGCCTATTATTCCCGGAATCAAGCCAATCACATTAATGAACCAGTTGACCGTGTTGCCTAAGATTTTTCATACCGATATTCCGGAAGAATTTGCTGCTGCTTTACGTGCTTGTAAAACCGATGCCGATGCCGTGGAGGTAGGAGTGGACTGGTGTACCCAACAGGCCAAGGATCTTATTGCTCACGGAGTACCGAGTATTCATTTTTACAGTATGATGGCTACTCAAAGCGTAAAGCGGGTGGCAGAACAAGTATTTTAGTCAATTAATAATTAATAATTCACAATTAATTCTACTTTACTAAAATAGAATTTGGTCAATTTTAAACCACAATAGACACAATAGAAAACAAAGTAAAAAACAAATTTTAGAACACAATAGATAAATACCTGAAGGTATTTTAAGTGATATTTCTCACTTTTATTGCCAAAAGTATGAAACTATTGTGTCTATTGTGGTTTAATCTTTAATTTGGTAAAGTAGAATTAATAATTTACAGTTTTGAGTATTTGAACATTTCAAAGAAAATTGTAAATCGTAAATGAATAAATTGTAAATTCTCAAGATGTTAGGTTTCTTATTATTTATCCTCATTTTTATCCTGTTTATAGGATTAATGATTATATCCAGTGTTTTCGGATTTATCCGTTCCATTTTTAGTTTTGGAAAACGAAATACACAAACTCCCGATTCACAAGCTCAGGACTTTCAACAACCAACTTCAAAATCAAAGATTTTTGATAAAAATGAAGGGGAATATGTTGATTATGAAGAAATGAACTGATTTTCAATTATCCGCTCGGCTATGCCGCTTGACTTGCCAAGAATTTTCAATTAATGCGCCATTATCTTAGTAATTTTGACGCATTTTCTGTTTTATGAGCAGACATTTCATGCGTTCATATTTATTTTTTTGTTAGTTGTCGCATGGAACTCGCAATGAACATGGTCTTTGGTTTAAACGCCTGTTTTAATCCTCGTTTTATACTATTTTTTTTCAGTCATTTTCTTCGTAGTAATACGAGTAATCGATTCCTTTCATAAACATTTCGCGGTCATTAATCTTGTTAGTTAAACTACTTTCTAATAGCTTCTTTAAGACATTACTGTTTAGTGGGCTTTGTATCATTGCGTTCATATAGACTTTTTTTCCTATTTT
>JBAXMR010000091.1:0-20873 GCA_037134195.1 Paludibacter sp.
ATAAGTTCAAATGTTTGTAAGAATAGAACGCGGATCGAAGATGCCGACTTGACGGCATTACGCTGATAGAACAGATCTAAAACGGATTTTATTCCGACATGTCGGAATCGAAGATCAACGCAGTTAATGATAAAGACTTAGTTCTTTAAATCAGACCCGATTTATCGGGGATAAAATCCTTTTATTGATCCGTATTTACATTTTATACCGTCAAGTCGGCACGTCGAAATACTCCGTCTGTGCAAATCAGCTAAATCCGTGTAATGCCGTCAAGTCGGCATCTTCGATAAGCGTTCCATTTCTTTACTTTGAAATATATAATTCAATATATCAGATACTTATAACTTGTATAATGCCTAATGGCTATGCGGATTTAATATTATGATTCATTATATGATAATCCATAATGGATTGAGTCAATCATTAACGCCGAAGGCGTAGAATTTGAATAACCCCGTACGAAGTGCGGGGTAAATGAGCTATCAACACCTCAACCCCGAATGGGGTTGAACAAGTATAGGATTGTTCGACCCACTACGGGGTCGTTTTATTCGATATTATCAACTCCCCGCACCGCGTTTCGCTTCGCTACACTTGTTCGGGGTTATTTACATTTTATCCCTTCAGGATATAGTGTACATTTTGCAGATAATTATTGATAGTTTCTATCAATAATACTATTTTCTTAAGAAAAAAACTTTTGGTTGACCGATTTGTTTTAGATGTAAAATAAACAAACACAACAATGAAAATACTTAGAATAGCATTTACTGTACTTTTCTTGTTTTTCGTTCTATTTCAATCAATTGTTATTATGGCAACCAATAAAACCGAAGAACAAAAATACTCCGTATTACAGAAAGACAAAGATTTTGAGATACGATTTTATCCAGCTGCAACATTTGCAACCATCGAATCTAAAGCAAACAACTATAGGGATTTATCTTCACCCGGATTCAGAAAACTGGCCGGATATATTTTTGGCAATAACGAATCGTCTGCCCATATTTCTATGACCTCACCGGTTCACATGGATGTAAACGATACGCTTTCCAGCATGAGTTTTGTAATGCCTTCGGCCTACAATAAAACAAATTTACCTAATCCAAAAGACGAGTCAGTAAAAATTCAGGAAGTTCCCGATGAATATGCTGCAGTAATTCGTTTTGGAGGTTACGCCAATGACGAAAAGATTAACTTTTACTCTGAAAAGCTGAAAAATATTCTGAATAAAAAAGGAATTAAAACGATTGGACATTTCAGGTTTTTAGGTTATAATCCTCCCTATCAGTTTATTGGGCGAAGGAATGAAATTGTCGTTTCGATTGAGTGGAACAAATAATAAAAACTAACTTTAGTTTTATTTTTAAAGACAACCTTCGATCTGTAATCTGATCTTCTTTAACTCTCTAGCACCAACGATTTGCTGTCTGGAAAAATGTGGTTGAGTTTGAACTATGGTAAATTCCACTTTTATTGCTTTCCTTCAGATTTTTCCCGTAACAGATAACCTTTTTACCGCTTCAAAGCGTGTTTTTATTTCATTAACGCACCTTGATGAAACAAAAACACACCTTTAAGGAATAAAAACACGTGTTGAAGAAACTAAAACATCCCTTCAAGGAATAACAAGTAGCCTTGAAGAAACGACTAGCTGTCTTGAAGAAATAAAAAGCTGTGTTGAAGTAATAAAAAGGTCTGTTGTTGCCGTATCGACCCGATTTGTAGCAGTAAAAAGATTACCTAATATTAGAGATAGCCTCTCTTAGAGATAGTCTATCTCTATTATAATTTTTCGAGCAGGATGCCGGAAATGTTATCTCAGTATTGAAACAACTCTGCCGGGAAATCATGCTTAATTTAAGGGAAAAAGTCAATTCCAACAGCTTTTCGATGGATTTCTATCGGAATCCGACCGATTCCTGTTGGTTTTCTTCCTTTTCCTGTTGGAATCCGTCGGATTACTGTTGCAAAAGGACGGATTCCAATTGGTTTTGTTCTTATTCCTATTGGAATTAGTTGTTTTCCTATTGGTTTTAATCCGATTCCTGTTGGAATTGCTCTGATTACAATTGGTTTTGTTCCTTTTCCAATTGGTTTTCATCGGATTCCAATTGGAATCGGTTGTTTTCCTGTTGGAATCCATTGAGACTGCATTTTTAAAATTTGGGAAACAATACAATCTGTATTTAACCTCAAATTACACATTTAACAAGGCAATTGAATGGATTATTTCTAAGTTTAATTCATTTAAGCCATTTCTGAAATTTTTAGTGACTTGAAAATTAATATTAATCTTTGTAAGGTCGTTTGATAATTGTATTAATTTCAAATTTATTCTGTTGAATATCGGGTTTAAACAACGTTTTCAGTCAAATTGAACCCTATTATTTCGTTTAAATATAAACTGAATTTTTCAGATTGAGCCAGTTTTATTTCCTCAAAACATGGTGTGAACCTGGCGTAAAAGAAAAAACACCTACACAACTGAATGTGTAAGTGTTCAATTTTTAACAACAGCCATCTTGGACTTGAACCAAGAATCCTCTGATT
Source organism: Paludibacter sp. (assembly GCA_037134195.1). Taxonomy (GTDB): domain Bacteria; phylum Bacteroidota; class Bacteroidia; order Bacteroidales; family Paludibacteraceae; genus Paludibacter. Next base: position 2,554 of record JBAXMR010000091.1, read on the forward strand.
AACAGTCAGAAGGTCAAATTTAATTATCATATTTCATTGATTTTATTTTTCATCTGTGATAAAATTTGGCTGTAATTCTTCAATCTAATTATTTGAATAGCAATCATTCCTCAATCAAACTCACTCCTACATTTATTTCTAAACATCCTCCCCAAATTCTCTATAAACAAATCATCATTCTTTGACTAAAACAAACATATCTTGACCTATAACCGTCAATTGAGAAATCCTTATATCCATTCAAACCACCCTCATTTGAAGAACATAAAATAAACAATTAATGAATGACACTGATTTGACTTTATTCAAAAGTTCTTTTAAACAAAATCTAATCAATTATGTTATAATGGATGTTTTACTTTAATTCTAAATAAATGGATGCAATAACAGTTTATACAAGAATAAATGCCTCACTGGAAGAAGTATGGAGACTCTTTACTACAGCAGAAGATATAGAGCAATGGAACACTGCTTCGGAAGACTGGCACACCACAGCTGCGAGCAATGATTTGCAGGTTGGGGGTAAATTCAACTACCGCATGGAAGCCAAAGATGGCAGCTTCGGATTTGACTTTTGGGGAATTTACAACACCATAGAAGATTTTAAAAAGCTCGAATATACACTAGGCGATGGACGAAAGGTAAGGGTTGGTTTTGAATTCACCGGAACTGAAACAATAGTTACAGAGACATTTGAAACGGAAGACGAAAATCCGGTTGAAATGCAGCAGTTTGGTTGGCAGGCAATACTGGATAACTTTAAAAAACACGTTGAAAACCAACAATGACCAATCAAATAACACCTTGCCTTTGGTTTGATAATCAGGCCGAAGAAGCAGCCATTTTCTATACTTCCACTTTTAAAAATTCAGCCATAACAAGCATTAGTCGTTACGGAAAAGAAGGTTTTGAATTTCATCATCAACCGGAAGGAACAGCCATGACAGTAGCTTTTACAATTAATGGTCAGCCTTTTACTGCTCTGAATGGTGGACCGATGTTCAAATTCACTGAAGCCATTTCGTTTCAAGTATTTTGCGATTCGCAGGAAGAAATTGATCATTATTGGGGCAAACTTACTGAAGGTGGCGAAGAAGGTCAGTGTGGTTGGCTGAAAGATAAATACGGTATTTCGTGGCAGATTATTCCATCTATTTTGCCGACATTAATGACCAATCCTGAAAAAGCAGGAAAAGTGACTGCGGCCTTTATGAAAATGAAAAAGTTTGAAATTGCTAAATTATTATAATAATTGAATTGTTTCTTGAAATAATGTAATAACATTGTAATGACATTTATTTATGATTTATGGAAATAAATATCGTTAAAATTGGGACATCAAAAGGATTACGATTGAGTAAATCTATTTTTGATCAATATAATATTCAAGAGAAAGTAGAATTAATTCTTGAAAAAGGAAGAATTATTCTTCAACCCATTGAAAAGCCCAGAAAAGACGGGGAAACGGCTTTCAAAGAAATGAGAACAGCAAATGACGATGAGTTACTAATTCATGATGTATTCGATAATGAAAACCTTGAAGAATGGAAATAAAGCAGTATAGCATAGTTATAGTAAATCTAGATCCAACTTTGGGTAGCGAAATAAAAAAAACAATTCCTATGTTATTGTTTCTCCAGACGAAATGAATAAACACCTGAATACTATAGTTATAGCCCCAATGACTTCAAATATTAAACCTTATCCAAGTAGGGTGAGCGTGGAACATGCAGGAATTAAAGGAATGATAGCTATTGACCAAATAAGAACTGTTGATAAAATTAGAATTCTAAAAATATTAGATAAACTGACAAAACAAGAAATTAAGAATATTAAAGCCGTTATAAAAGAAACATTTGTAGATTAATAATTTTAGGGTTGCTAATATGGCAGCCACATTGTGCCGGATATTATTTATATAAAGTAATTAAACTTTGAGAAATTATTTCGTTTAAGTGAATTCTTATCTCAAAAATTATATTTTATCAATAATCTTATATCTGTTTTCCGATTTCCTGAAATAGTTTCATTTCCACTGCTAAGCAATTCACGATCATCGGCATATACTGTTTGAGCTATTTTGAACCAAAGCGATAGGCGTTTATTCAAATCGTACTGCATATTTAGATAATACCTGCTTCCTAATCCATAATACATTGGAATGGAAAAAGCATAAAGTACATCCCTTTCGTAGGAATAAAACCGATTTTCGTAGTTTTGAGCATCAAAAAATTGAAAGCGAACATCCATTTTTAATCTGATTTTCGGAAACGAAACACTTACATCCTGCGAAGCAATTATACCATAGGTCCAATCGGTGTCAGCTTGCCGTGATAAATTTCCTTCTAGAACGTTTTTAAAACTGAAATTTCCATAAGAATATGTCAGTTGGTATCGCAACGAAGTTTTCTGAAGTGGCACAACAACAGGCATTACAGCTCCTGAAGTTGACAGATTGGTTTGTCTGTCTTCAAATTTGAATCGCCAATACATAGCCACATTTCGTTTTGGAGTAAAATCAGCCTGAAATAAATAATCATTTCCTACCGAAGGTGCATCAATACCATATTTGGGCCATGGGAAACGGTAACTATCGGCATAGGCAGCCAACTTCCATTTACGGAACGGACGGACTTCTGCACCAATATATAAGCCTGATTCATTGTTGATTCGTGATGTTTCAGAAAAAGACGACGCGTAAAAGGTATCATATTCCGGGGAATAGTAGCGATGCAAAACCACCAGACTCACTTGTGAAAACGGACTGAAATAACAACCATTCAATGTGGCTACAGATCCGTTGTCAGTCATGGCTGTTTCTCCAAATAAATTTAGCTTGTTCCATCGGTAACGATAAAAAACACCTCCTGTAGTTTGTTTCCTTCCTGAAAAATAAAAATAATTGTACACCGATTTATCAGGAATCAAATTGATATTTAACTCAGTATGTACGGCTGTAAAACCAACCTGCAAATTAAAATTAGTATAAGTTACATTACCTCCTACAATTTGCTGATTCACTGTTTGTTTCTTGCTAAGTTCATCCAATGTGCGGTGATAACCAGTTTTGATAATTGTAGAGAAAGTTCCGCCCACAGTGTCTCCATCAATCATTTTATTTGAATAGAATGTAGATACATCAAACTTACCGATCTTGAGAGTAACACCACCACCTCGGAAAAAATTATATTCATCAGTCGAACTATATCTTTTCAACCCTGAGCTTCGAGGCGTTACATTCAGCACATACGATGATTTTCCCATACCGAATTCAGGATGAAGAACCAAACCTTGTCCGAAGTTAGCCCTAAAATCACCCAAAACTATGGTCCTAAATTTTCCAAAATTATTCAACTGAGCATGAAATGAATAAAAATCATAACCCTTATTTGTTGTTCCCCAAAACTGCTCACCAGCATCTTTTTCTCCCGAAAAACCAAACTGAATTCGATCCTTGTAATGAAAACGGTATTTCAAAGAGTTATACAATTCATTCCCGAGATATAGTTTTGAATTAAGGGTGGGAACATTCACATCTTCATTCGGCAGAAACTGGTAGCCCTCTTTAGTTTCTATACCTTTATCAAAACGTAATAAAACCTCATTTTTGCCATATTTAATCAAATCATTCCAATATATTTTTCCTTTAGGATTATCCGACTCACCAAGTTGAACAAAAGGCAACATTCGTCTAATATCGGTCATATCAATTCCTTCAACAAGCTGAAGTTCATAAATAGTTTGCATAGCACCGTATTCATAAACATAAGAAAGAATGTGTTCTATCTGAATTTCGGACAAAAATTGAAGTTTTTCAAGCTCTTCTTTAGTGGTTTTATTAAGCTTTATTGGAGTCTCTGAGCAAAACATCAAATCATCGTAAAACGATTCATAATCAATTGTTTCATCACTTTCGGCTGTGAATTTTTCAAAAATATCAGCAATAATTTGTTCTGTGGTTGACGCAGCATCCTGAGCCCTTAAGGCATAAGAGCAAAAAAAGATAAAAATGATTGAAACAATAAACGTTTTCAATAAAAAATTAATTAAATGAATAACTGATTGCAGCTAATGGTTTTATTCCTAAAAGTGGGTGTAAATCACAATTTAAATCAAATCGAAATGAATGAGAAATAAAACCAATTCCCAGACAGGAAACCAAATAATCTGAACAATACATACCAAGTTTTACATTGAATTTTTGTAACATTTGATATTCAAATCCAGTGGCAAATCGGTAATTGCTACTTACTTCTTTATCTATCTGGGTTCGCCACACCAATTCAGGGGAGAAAAAATACTGAGTACCTAAACTAAAAACAGAGGGCAAACGTTTAGTAACAAATTCTGTTTGAATATTAGTCTGAAACGGATTAAGAACAGTAAATCCGGCAGTAAAAACAGGTGAAAATGTGACCCCTAAACCCACTTGAGGAAAGAAAGCCCCATGATATGAATTTGATGCCGTAAAAAATGCTGAATAATAATCAAACTGTACTCCCAGTGAAAATTTTCCGGAAAAGTTTCTCGCAAAACCAATACCGGCAATCATCTCATGGTAGAGCGAATAGCCAAAGTGAGAGAATGAAAGCCCTACATTCACAGAATTAGTTGGTAGACTGAATTGAATATTTTTAGTTGAAAGTTCTGAAATCAGGTATCTGTTTTCAAACTGTAACCCTAACTCCGTTTTATCAACATATCCCAACATGGCCACATTATTAAATGCTGCCCAATTATGAGTATCCGAAACAGATGTTTGTGCAATTGAAGTGGATGACGGCAAAGGATTGGATATCTGCGAAAAAATACTAGCTGAAAACAAGCACATTACAACATTTATCTTTACTCTGCTAATAAAAAAATTCATAAATCGTACAATTCAAATTTAAAATGCCAAAAGTACTAAAAAATTTTGAAGTTAACAATGTAATAATGCGATTATTTGTACCAAAATTTAATCAAAACAAGCATATTTAACCAATTAATTAAGGCAAATAATCGCAATCCTGTCAAAATAATTACATATATTTGCGGAATTTGTAGCATTATCTATTTTTTTAAAACACAAATAATGAAAGATTTTAATGCTTTATTCCCGCTTTTTAAAAATTCAGAGACTATTAAAGATGAAAAAGCACGTCTTAGGTCTCAAATTAAGTATCTAAAACAAGAATTGGATACAGAGAAAAAGCAAAAAGCCGCTGAGCTTGTATTCAATAAAATAGAGGGTCTTGGCTTGTTTAAAAATTCAAAAACCGTGATGATTTACTGGGCTACACCCGGTGAATTGCCAACACAGAGTTTTATAAAAAAATGGGTTGACTCAAAAATTATTATTTTACCGTGTATCAAAAAAGATAAAATTATTCTTAAAAGTTATTCTACAGATGTGAATATGGTTCAAAGGACATTGGGAATTTGGGAACCTGATTTAAAGGAAGTTTTTGATGGAGTAATTGATTTAATAATTGTTCCCGGTGTAGCATTTGACAACAATAAAAATAGACTCGGTCGTGGAGGAGGGTATTATGACAAATTATTTAAACGAACTAAAACGATAAAAATTGGAGTGGGTTTTGATTGTCAACTCGTATATAAAATTCCGGTAAATATATGGGACAAACAACTTGATATGATTATAACACCCTCGTATACAATAGAATAAACCTTTATTATTCTACAACCAAATCATCAGCCTTTGTCAAAATACTTTCACCTTTACGATAATAATAAATCAATCCAAATGCCTGACATTTCAATAGTCTGCTGTATGGTTTTTCGTCTTTAAACTTTCCTTCTATCTGATTCCAAATATCCAGAATAATCTCATCACCTTTCTGACGGAGACTAACCAACTCTTCCCAATTTCGTGTGGTTGTATTTTGATGAATTTTCTGAGTGGATTTATATTCTTTAAAAACTTCGTAATGAACTTTTACCTTAGCAATTGTTGGATTGTAAATCGGTAAACCACCATTTCTCAATCGTTCATTTTCACCATCAATTATGCACTTTCCCCAATGCAACAAGGCAGCTTCTGTACTTAAATCAGGAACTGTGTGAACATTTGGATCTAATTGATAAAAAATCTTATGATCTTTTTTTATGTCGCCACGAATAACCGACAGGTTGAAAACCTGAATAAAGTGGGAAATATACAGACGCGCATTGTGGACTATTTGTTGGTAACGTTTATTTGCAGACACCTGACTTTCAAGCGTTTGTTGATATTGAATAAGCTGTTTTTCAAAACCACCCAAATAAGTTTTAGCCTCATGAATGGTTTTGTATTGAACGACCTGCTCGCCGAAATTTTGTTTGTCGGCTTGTTGGATGGCAGTACGCAAGGCACGTAACCGTGCTTGGTCAGTATTGGGTAGTCGACGGTAAGGCATATTAATTTACAATTTACAATTTACAATTTCGGGGCAATCTGCCTTAATTGAAAATTGGTAATTACGAAATTGAAAATTGAATCATGCCCGCAAAGATAAATAAATTAATCGTTTCTTGACATTAATTTTACAGCTAAATTTCTCAACTCCTGCTTTTTAGTGTCAGAAACTCTCACTTTATCAAGGTTTGCGACTGCCTTTGTATAAAATTCAAGCATCTTGTCTTCGCAAATAGTCCTAACTCCCAGCTGATTATAAATTTTAGTGACTGAACTAATTTTTTTGTCTGAAAATTTTTCGTCCGAAATATTTAACCAATTATTTAACTCTTTTTTTGTGTCACTGATTGCCAATTCGAGGGCGTGAATCAGGAGATAGGTTTTTTTATTACAAAGTATATCACCTCCTATTTTTTTACCGAAAGTGGCTTCATCTCCATACACATCCAACAAATCGTCTTTCAATTGAAATGCCAGCCCAATGTTGATACCGAAATCGTATAGATTTTGTGCATCCTCCTCCCCTGCTCCACCAATCCATGCACCACATTTTAGCGCACTACCTATCAAAACAGCTGTTTTAAGTCGAATCATTTCAAGATATTCTTCTGCTTTTACTTTTTCTCGTTTTTCAAAATCCACATCATATTGCTGACCTTCACAAATTTCGGCAGCAGTTTGTGAAAACAAATCCAAAACAGGCTTTAAATATGCAGCTGGTGTTTGAGCAATAAACTGATAAGCAGCAATTTGCATTACATCGCCCGAAAGAATTGCCGTGTTGTCGTTCCACTTTTTATGCACCGTTGGTCGTCCGCGACGAACATCGGCACGGTCCATTATATCATCGTGTAGCAATGTAAAATTATGAAACACCTCTATTCCCAAAGCAGTATTTACTGCGGGTTGAACATCGTCCTGAAACAGATTGCATGCCATAAGCGTCAATGCCGGACGGATGCGCTTTCCTCCCATGCTGAGGACATAACCAATGGGTTCGTAAAGTACGTGTGGCTCTTTGCTCCAGTTAAGTTGATCTAATTCAGAAGTAATTATATCTTGTATTTCATCAAATGTCTTCATAATACTCTAGTTACAAGATAGTTCGTTTTCAATAATTTCGGTCATCACATCTTTGATATCAAGTCCGTCGGCTGCAACCTGTTGCGGGATAAAGCTGGTGGCTGTCATTCCGGGCGTGGTGTTTACTTCCAGCAGGTTGATTACATCGCCCTCGGAAATAATATAGTCGATTCGCACAATGCCCTTGCAACCCAGAATATCATAAATAGCAGAAGTCAGTTTCTGAACACGTTCGGTCAATGATGCGCTAATTCTGGCAGGTGTAATTTCTTCAACTTCACCTTTGTATTTTGCATCAAAATCGAAAAATTCATTTTTTGGAACTACTTCAGTTACCGGCAAAACCTGCGATTTTGTTTTCGTTTTATAAATACCACATGTAATCTCAGTTCCTGCCATAAAAGCTTCAATCATTACTTCGTTACCTTCGGCATAAGCCTTAGCAATAGCGGGTTGAACTTGCTCTACAGTTTTCACTTTGGTTACACCAAAACTGCTGCCACCAACATTAGGTTTCACGAAGCATGGAAACCCTATCTTTTGAGCCACCTCTTCGTCAGAAATTGTTTGTCCTTCACGCAGTACCAAAGACTCAGAAACCTTCACACCAAAACCTTTAAGGTATTGATTGCAGGTAAATTTATTGAAGGTAACAGCCGCAGCCAACACACCGCAACAAGAATAGGGCAATCCGATTAATTCAAAATATCCCTGCAGAATTCCGTTCTCGCCCGGTGTGCCGTGAATGGTGATATAAGCAAAATCAAAGTTGATTTTTCCACCTTTCAAAATAAAACTGAAATCGTTTTTATCTATGGCAATCTTCTCATTTTCAGACCATTCAACCTGCCATGTTTTTCCAACAATGGTTACAATGTAAATATTATACCGCTCTTTGTCCATAAACGAATACAAACCTGCTGCGCTCTTCAGCGAAACAACTACTTCCGACGAATCTCCACCCGCTACGATGGCAATATTTTTTTTCATAAAATCATTCAACTTACAATTATTACAATTCAAATACTTCAACAACCTTATCTAGTACATTTTTAACCTCTATATCAACTTCATCAATAGGCAAATATTTTACCAACTCATAATAGCGTCCTTTATTTATAGGTATAGGTTGACCTGATACTTCATGATAATTTTCCAAAACCTTTTCAAAAAAAGAACTTAATTTTGTACTTCTGGTAATACTTAGCCAATAAGTATCTCTCAGGGAATCAGACAATTGAATAAACTCATCAAATGACTTTTTGTTATTATTGAATATCTGTTGTAAAATACATTTATTTAGAACTTCGTTAAACTGAGCTTCAAAGAAAGTTCCACCAATTTTTAATTCCTCTTTACACCACCTATATATAACACTTGGTTTAATAAAATAATTTTCAATTTCATATCTTTCCCAGTAAATTGTAGACAATGAATTATTAGATTGAGATAGAGAATTCTTTCCATCGCTATCAAAAATAGCCAATCCTTTAAAATTTGCAACTACAGTTTTTAATGCAGAAAAATGTTTTTGATAATTTGCCAAGAATGCTCCTTGAACAATATCAATCTCAACATGAAGTGAATTATCAGGTTGATTATTTTGAGTATAGTAATAATTAATATTGCCATCCAAAATATCAAATGCTCTTTGATTTTCAGCTATTTTAGCAAACTCCTTTAAAATGTCAATATCTGTACTTCCTTCAACATATAGAATTGAACCTTTTTGTCTGGCTTTGTAATAATGCTCTAAACCAAAGTCTCGCAAAGCATTTTTTATTTCTTTTTTTTCTGCTAAATGTACAGACTCACCAACCAAAATTAATTCTAGGTTTGTATCTGCAGCATCCTCTAGTATTACTTCTGAGTGAGTTGCAATAATGAGCTGATTTCCATTACTTTGTGTTAATCGCTTTAGAATACTGTAAATTGTTTTTTGTCTTAATATTTCTAAATGTGCGTCAGGCTCATCCAATAATAAAACCGAATTTTTATGAGAAAACAAGTATGAAAACAATAATAAAAATTGTTGAAAACCTCTACCTGCCATCGCAATATCTAAATTGTTTTTTATATCCTTCGATTTATATTTAAGTTCTATAATACCTCTTGTAGTTATAAATTTAGGTTGCTGCAGTTCTATTTGAAAGAGTTTACTCATTAAATCTACCATCTCTGCCCAATCATCTTTACTTTTTGTAAAAATCATATAACAAAGATTTCTAAGTACTTCTGACGTTTGTCCTTGCCCAATTAAAGAATTAATTCGTCCTTCTGGAATTAGAACTTCTTCAATGGCAACACCTGACATTGAATAAAGCAAATCAACATTTATATGTGCTGCAAATTCTAATAGTTCTTTATTCTCATAGAATTCCTTATTCGGCACACAATAGATTAATTCTGAAGACTGTTGAGTAAATAAAAGTTGGCATTCATAAATTTTTTCATTAAATTCAATCCCAATAGTAATTTCTAGAGGAATTAAGTCAGTACTTCCTTTTCTTATTTCGGTATTATTCCATAGATAACGAGCATTTTGAACTGGTATTTGTGTTAAATTCAGTCTGTTTATTCCTGAAGATAAGTTTTTAGTAGCTTTTGTATTACCTTTAGATTCATACCATGATTTTACACCAAATGACCATAGTGCAATTGCCTGTAAAACAGATGTTTTTCCTGAATTGTTAGGACCTATTAAAACAGATGGTTGATCTAAATATACATTTATTTCATTACCAAAAATCTTAAAATTCTTAATCTTGACGAAATGTAATATCTTCATAATGTTAGCATTTAAAATTACAAAAAAAAACTGTTATTTGGAGTTAAATTCTTACTCTTCATCTAAAAATTTGGCATAACTCCGCCATTTGTCAATCAACTGCTGCATGTCTTCCGGTAATTCGCTTTCGAAATGCATCATTTCACCCGTGCGGGGATGCTCGAAACCAAGCGTTTTGGCATGTAAAGCTTGTCGGGGACAAATTTCGAAACAGTTTTTTACGAATTGTTTGTACTTGGATGCAGTAGTTCCTTTCAAAATGTCATGACCACCGTATCGTTCATCGTTAAAAAGCGTGTGGCCAATATGCTTCATGTGAACCCGAATTTGGTGTGTACGACCTGTTTCTAAGCGACATTCCACCAAAGTGACGTAAGCCATTCGTTCAATGACTTTATAGTGCGTTACAGCGTGTTTGGCAGTGGGATTTTCTCCTTCGGGAAAAACTGTAAATAACATTCGGTCACGTGGATCACGCGCCAAATCGCCGATAATCGTTCCCTCATCTTCTTTAACTCTTCCCCAAACCAATGCCTGATACCGCCTTTGCGTTGTTTTATCGAAAAATTGCTTGCCAAGCAGCGTTTTAGCTTCAGGTGTTTTGGCAATCAAAATCAGCCCTGAAGTATCTTTATCAATGCGGTGAACCAACCCGATGCGCGAATCGTTGGCATCAAAACCCGGATTATCCTTCATGTGCCAGGCAATGGCATTGAGCAGCGTTCCATCGAAATTGCCAAAACCGGGATGTACCACCAAATCAGGCTGTTTATTCACCAGCATTATATCATCATCTTCATATACAATATCGAGCGGAATATCCTGTGGAATAATTTCAAATTCATTGGGAGGATAAGCCAGCACAATGCTAATCACATCGTTAGGTTTGGCTTTGTAATTGGATTTCACCGGTTTACCGTTTGCCAATATATTACCGGCATCCGCTGCATCCTGAATTCGGTTGCGCGAGATATTTGACATGCAGTTGACCAGATACTTATCCACCCGGGTAATTGCCTGACCTTTGTCGACAACAAAACGGAAATGCTCGTAAAGCTCCTGCTCCGCTCCTACTTCATGCAGGTCATCTTCTTCTATTTCTTCAAAAAACTCTTCTGCCACAATTTGCTGATTTATTGAATATTAGAAAAACTGCTCTTCGGTCTGATCTTTTTTCTCTTCTTCGAACACTTCGTTGAGACGCGCTTTATCTGTTGTCAGGAAAAGTTCTATTTTTGTTCCGGCAGGCGATGCTGAACCCGCAGCCGGCTTCTGTCTGTAAATAAAGTACTTATTTTCATTACCCGAAGGTGGAACATCGTAATCAACTGCACCCTGAATAAAATATGCTCCTGTAATTTTCTGAGTTGCTTCTTCAAGGCCTAAACCTTTTAAAGAAGGAATTTTAGCATCTGAATTTCCATCACCGTTACCAACAACTAACACTACGGCACTTCCTTCGGCAACACGTGTTCCGGCAAAAATGCTGCGACCATTCAATTTAACTTCAATTACCAGGTCTTTAAATTGGGATGGGGCATATTCCACGTTGGCAATGCTCAAACCAACGGACTGAAGCAGTGCATCAGCTTGACGGTAAGAAACATCGCTAAGTTCCGGCAGTGAAACCTGACGAACTTTATGGGAATTGATAATAATATAAACCGCCCGGTTACTTTTGACTGTAGAATTTGGAGCAGGAATTTGTTCTATAATTGTTCCTTGCCGTTTGTTCCGCACGTAAACAGAGTCTACAACCTGGGCATACAATCCTTTTTTTGCCAGAATCTGCTGGGCTTCTTCCACATACGTTCCCCGCAAATCAGGAATAACCTCCACTTCGCCATGATGTGTATAAAAATCAACCGCGATGAGTGCACCCCAAGCTAATGCTACAATAATGGCAGCGGCTATCAGCACGTTTTTTAGTACAAATCCGCCAATTGTTTCTTTCCAAAATTTCTTTAATTCCATTCCTTTGTGTAAAGTTAGAAAGTTGAAAGTAAAAAGTTTCTCGCAAAATTACTGAATTTATTGTTTCGCAGAGGTATAAAAACAAAAAAAGTAAAAACTTACCTGAAGTCTTTACTTTCTTTATACTGTTTTGGCAGATTGATTAGTGTTTGTGACGTGCTTCATCTGCAACTGTAAGTTTAGCTCTGCCTTTCGCACGACGTGATGCTAATACCCGGCGACCGTTGGCTGTTGCCATTCTTTCACGGAATCCGTGTTTGTTTTTTCTTTTTCTTTGCGAAGGTTGGAATGTCCTTTTCATTGCTTATAGTGTTTTTGCGTTATTATTCTACGTTTGCGAATTGGGACTGCAAAAATAGATGTTTTTTTCGAATCTGCAAACTGTTGATAACTTTTTCTTTCGAAAATTTAATATAAGGCTGTTGGTTTATTCAAAATGGGTATGGAATCTTCAAAATCTAACAAACCTATTGAAAATTGAATTTATAACATATAGTTTTAAAATATCTGTATAATCTGTGAGTTAAATTTTATCTTTAACATCAATACTTACCATAATTTCCTTATCAGATCGCACGAGTAATAGATTCAAGGGCCGATTTGATGGAGTTTCGAATATTTTTCTCACTTCGCCGATTGTCATTTTAAAAGCACTTTCACCATTTATTTCTTTAATCTGATCGCCGGGTCTTACACCTGCTTTGGCTGCGGGTGAATTTTCCCAAACGGTAAGCACTTCCGTAACAGGCAAAAACTCTGAAATCTGGACAATTTCAATTCCTGCCACATTGTAGGTGTATTTGTTGTTGAAAGTGTGGTTAGGTTTAAAATACAGTTTTTTGTTGTTGTAATCGAAAATCAGATTAAATCTGCTCAACAGAAGACTTCCAATAGTTCCATCGCGTTTAGAATTTGTCATAATTTGTGAAACAGAAGCCGAATCGGGGAACGAAACAATAGGTTTTCGAAGGGTAAATCCGCCAAAATTTAGTTCAGGAATTCGACCATATTTTCCTGATATTATTCCATTCAACCCCTCTCCTATCGTTCCCTGTATCCATTTTGTTGGAAGTTTCACATTTGATGTATCAGCAGCATGAAACCAGGCATTTAGCTCTGCACCGGTATCAATCAGCATTTTAACCTGTCGGCGCGTACTGTCAGAGTTTAAAATGTTCAGGTTAATAAACAGCTTTTGAGCTTCAATTTTTATCGGAAGTACTTCGTAGCCTTTAGGTGTGTCGAAAAGTGTTGGTTCAAAAAACCGGACACGCTTGTTGCTATAATCAATTTCGATAGTATAATCCTGTAAAAAATCAGCTCCAAGCAAGCCGTTTATTTTTGTTCCGGTGTGTTTCGATAGGTTGAAAACATTATCCTGAAGCACGTAAACGGTTTTATAATCCATTTTCAAGCGTCCAACATTAATCACGTTATAATTGCTGATATACGCATCGAGGTGATTGCCACCACCCAAACCCATCAGGTCTTTCACATCGGAGTAATTAAGTGTGATATGGTCGCCGGTTTGAAGTTCGGTAATTATAGTATTTCTCACACCTGTATCCAAAATCAGATTAAGCGGTGAAGAATCATTTATCCGAACAGTGATAATTACATAACCTCCCACCATTTCGAACGGAACAGATTCCACGCGGTGTGGCTTGATAATGGCAGAAACACTAACCACAGAAATCAAAAACAAAAGAACCCCCAATCCCCTGAAGGGAGCTTTGGTAAGCGATCTAATTTTTTTTAATGATTTCATTAACTTTCAATTATGACTCCCTTTTTGGTGTTGAGAGTTGTTAAACCAGTCAAGCGCATCTGTTATCGCATTTTCGAGACTAGTTGGTTTCAATCCAAGTTCCTTTTTTGCTTTGGTATTTGTATAGTATTCACGTATCATCAATTGTTGGAGATTCATACTGCAAATTTCGGTTTTTATTCCGAACTTTCGAATCAGGTCTCCTGCTTTTCCAACAGTTTCGAGAAAAAAATCAGGAATACTGATAATCAGCTGTTTATAATCTCCTATTCTTTTCTGCAAAGTGTAAAACTCAGCGAACGACAGATTCTCACCCGAAACCAGATACCTCTCCCCGCTCCTACCCTGCGACAGTGAATTACAAACCACATTAGCTACATCAGTCACAGGTACAAAGTTTTTACCGCCTCCCGGAATAACCAAAATTCGCTTTCTATAAGCTCTTAGTATTAATTTTCCAGAACTGGGTTTAGTGTCGAAAGCACCAATCATAAACGTGGGATTGATGATTACAATATGCTTTCCCTTCTCAAAAGCAGCATCCATGAAAATTCGCTCCGCCTCCACCTTACTTTGCGTGTAATATGATTTTGAAAATGGAAAACAAACAGGAAAAGTCTCATCGGCCAACTGATCAGGTTCTCCAAAACCAACTGTATTAGCAGTGCTTACGAAAACAATTTTTTCAATATTCAGTTCGTTGGCTATACGAACTACCAAACCAACACCAAAAGTATTAATCTTCTGATAATCTTCGTAATGAATCAGGTTATGGGTAGTAATTGCAGCAGCATGAATTATAGCATCACAACCTAATGACGCTGAACTAAGCTGTTCATAATCAGTGAAATTTCCAATATGAACTTCTACTTCATTGAGGTCGAAATATATGTTTTGTTTACTCCGAATAATAACCGAAACCTTGTGTTTTTGCCTGAGTAATTCAAAAACGATATGATGCCCCAACAAGCCATTTGCACCGGTAACCAACACTTTCATTCTGTAAAGATTAGAATCACAAATTACAAAAGTAGCAAATCTTTATTTAAATTCTGTATTCAAAATTATGATTGTATTTTATATTCAGTATATTTGCAACCTACAACTTAAAGCAACAATGAAAACTAAAGTAGTATTGATTACCGGAGCAAGTGCCGGAATTGGACTTTCGGCCGCCAAACAACTTATGAATAAAGGTGTTAAGGTCTATGCAGCATCGCGTCGTGGTGGAATTAATCAAAAAGCACAAAGCGGTGAAGGTGAGATTGTTCATGTGAAATTGGACGTGAATAATGAGAAGGAAATTGCAACTGTGGTTGCACAAATTGTCAAAGAAAACGGTGAGTTGGATGCGGTGGTAAGTAATGCCGGAAACGGTATTGCGGGTTCTATTGAAGATACTTCATCGGAAGAAGTTAAGTATCAGTTTGAAACCAATTTCTTCGGATCAGTTAAGGTTATTCAAGCTTGTATTCCGGTTTTCAGAAAGCAGGGTTATGGTAAAATTATTGCTACTTCATCGGTTGCGGCTCTTGTTCCAATCCCGTTTCAGGCATTTTACTCAGCCGGAAAATCTGCATTACTGGTATTTATGCAGGCACTGGCAATTGAAGTGAAACCTTATGGAATTCAATGTTGTTCAATTCTACCGGGCGATACAAAAACTGATTTTACTGCAGCCAGAAAATATACAATTGCTTCTCAATCCAGCGATTCGGCCTACAGTGCAAAAATGAAAAAGTCGGTAGGTAAAATGGAAAAGGACGAGCAAAATGGCGTAGATGCAAGCAAAGTTGCCCTGAAAATTGTAAATCAGATTTTCAAAAAGAGAATGAAAGTATCGGTTGTTCCCGGTATAGATTATAAACTTATATGCTTTTTGTTCAACCGTCTTCCCGCTGGTTTACGATTATGGGTGGTAGGATTACTTTACGGATAAATAATTAAATACTTAAATTAGATACAAATGAAATGTTTGGTCACTGGTGCCAGCGGGTTTTTAGGAACTAATCTGGTTCACGAACTGGTAAAAGCCGGTTGGGAAGTTAAAGTCATTGTTCGCAAAAACTCGAACACAAAATATATCAGTTCGTTGCCTGTGAAAATAATCACGGGTGATATCACTATTCAGGCCGATTTGGATGCTGCTTGTGCCGACTGCGATTACGTATTTCATGTGGCAGGTGACACTTCATTTTGGAAGAAAAATTTTGAAAAACAAAGAGTTGTCAATGCCGAAGTTCCTTCGATGGTAGCCGAAGCATGTTTGAAAAACAAGGTAAAACGCCTGATTCACACCAGTACGGTGGATATATTTGGCTGTAACCCAAACGGCGTTGTCAATGAAACCTGGACGGACTATAATTTTGCCAATACCGGCTATAATTATTCCGATACCAAACGTGAAGGCGAAAAGCGCGTGTTGGAATACAACAAAAAAGGTCTTGAAGTGGTGGTGGTTTATCCCGGAAGTATGATTGGTCCTTTTGATTTCACGCTTCAGTACGGACGCTTGTTTTTCGAACTTCGCGACGGTAAAGTTCCCGGTTGTCCGGTGGGTGGAGCGAGTTTCTGCCACGTAACCGAAGTAGCTAAGGCCGAAATTGCAGCAGCACTGAAAGGTGTTCCGGGTGAAGGCTATATTTGCGCCGGAGAAAATATGAGCTACAAAGCCTTATTCGATTTAATTGCTGCCAAGTTTGATAAAAAAGCTCCTTCTTTAATCTTAAAAAGTTGGATGATGGTTACTTATGGATTTATTATGCAAACTATTTCGGAATTCACAAATCAAGCTCCCGAAATGGATCTTGGGAATGCCCGCTACATGTCGATAAATGCATGGTACGATAGTTCTAAAGCCATTAAAGAACTGGATTATAAACTTGTATCAGTTCAGCAAATGATTGACAATGCGTACGATTGGTACAAGGAAAATGGATATTTTGAAACAAAGTAACTGACGAAACAGTTTAAACTATATAAACCGAAAAGGATTGAATGTCTATTCCTTTTCGGTTTTTTATTTACTGCTTGCCGCTTACCGTTTACTGTTGCTTTAAAACTTGTTGATAACTGTTGAAAACTACCTGAAAGAAATATTGAAAATAAACTTGCAGGTTTCAAAAACACATTCTCTTATCGATTGTTTTAATATAACCAAATTAGTTAGCAGTTTTTTTACAGTTATTTTTAACCGGTTTTTTACAGTTATCAGCATTCCCTTTGGCAAAAACTTTCTAACTTTGCAGTTACTAACAGGATGTTGATAAAGTCTGTATTTTTCTGTTATTCAGCTAAAAGTGTTTCAATTTGTTGTTGAAAGATTAAGCTGAATTTTTAATAACGAAATACACAAGTTTTTTGAAAAATACTTTTCAACCTTATCAACACCCTATTATTATCTTCATAAGTTTTTTTGAAAAAATAAAAAGAATAATATTATAATGTTTTGTTTGAAAACTCTTCAAACCTCAAACTTTTCAAACTGATGAATAAATTAGAGCTTATATCGGAAATCAACCGACTCAAAAAAGAAAAGAATGCTGTGATTATGGCTCATTACTACCAGATGGGCGATATACAGGACATTGCCGATGTGATTGGCGACAGTCTGGCACTAGCTCAGAAAGCTGCCAAAACCGATGCCGACATTATTGTACTTTGTGGCGTACACTTTATGGGCGAAACAGCCAAAATTCTTTCTCCCACCAAAAAAGTACTCGTGCCCGATTTGAATGCCGGTTGCTCGTTGGCCGACAGCTGCCCTGCGGAGGCGTTTGAGGCATTTACTAAGGCTCACCCCGATTATACGGTTATTTCGTACGTAAATACCACAGCGGCCGTAAAAGCACTTACTGACGTGGTGGTAACTTCTACCAATGCAAAGAAAATTGTAGATCAATTTTCCAACGATGCAAAATTAATCTTTGGACCGGATCGAAATCTGGGAAATTATATCAACAGCGTTACGGGTCGGAGTATGTTACTATGGGATGGAGCATGCCACGTACACGAGCAATTCTCTGTTGAAAAGTTGGTGAAACTAAAGGAAGAGCACCCTGATTCACTCATATTGGCTCACCCTGAGTGTAAACGTCCGTTATTGTTAATGGCAGATTTTATTGGCAGCACACAGGCTCTACTGAATTACGCCACCGAATCGGATGCTACTTCTTTTTTAGTAGCTACCGAAAGCGGAATTCTCCACGAAATGCAGAAACACAACCCCGATAAAGAATTTATTCCCGTACCGCCCAACGACAGCACCTGTGCCTGCAACGAATGTAATTTTATGCGTTTAAATACTCTTC
>JBAXMR010000092.1:0-20635 GCA_037134195.1 Paludibacter sp.
CTTTATAAAATTGTCAATTTTTCATAGGGTGTCCCAATGCTGAAAACAGGAAAAACTAAACGACTAAGCATTTCAACAACTCAACCCAAAACTTTCTACTTTATAAACTTTACAAACTGATAACCGCTATTTGTGGGTGTTTGAAATCATATCGTCAATAAACCGTGAAAGTTCAGAAGCTTTAATGTCAGGCAGTTTTTTGACAAATCGGTTTTTCATTTTAAAATAAGCATCCTGGTTGCATTCTAATAAAAGCATTTGATCTGCAATGGGTATATTAAGCATCTGATAACATACCAAATACAATTCACGTTCCGTCAGACCGGGGTATTGTTCCTGAAGCCGGGTTATTAATTGATTGCTTACGGTATTCATTTGTTTAAAAAAGGGCTCTTTGTCTTTGTAATTAAGCACATCGTTATAAATGTCACGGTCAAGATTATCACGTTCAGTGGGTGATAAATTTTTCTTTAACTGTGATTTTTCTTCTTTAAGTGTGGTTAGCTTTGCCATAAGAGTATCCCTGTGTTGCTGCAATAGCTCTTTGCGTAAAGTTGTTTTCTCTGTATGGTGTTGTTGTTTGGTGTCGGTCAGTTCTTTTTCTTGCCGTTTACGAAATTGAATATAGGCTATAGTTACAAGTAGTCCACCAATAAGTACTACCAATACTAAACTTACTATCCAGTTGTGCGATTTGGAAACTTCTTTCTTACTTTCGTGGATGGTTTCCAATACGCTACCTCTTGTTTGAACGTCAATATTATGTGTAGTGTCAGAGCTAAGCAGATATGACTTCATGTATTCTTTTAGCGAAACAACGTCGCCAAGTTCATTTGAAGCATTAACCAATATTCTATAACATTCTTTTTGTAATATAATCCCATGTGGATGATTTAATGATAACAAAGCATAATAACGTGCAGAATCATAACGGTGTAAATTATAATAAGTTTCGGCAATAGATTGGAGTTGTATTGATCTGTTATTTGCAATATAGGGATATTGAATGACTTTCTTTAAAAATATTAAAGAAGAGTCGTATTGTTTGGAAGCTATATAATTTATAGCAATTTCTTGTAATGCAGCACCCTTTCCTAAAGAATCTTTAAAAATTATGAATGCTTGATTAAAACATCTTTTTGCTTGCAAATACTTTTTTTCCTGACTGAATGTTCTTCCTATATCCAGTAAAGCATAATTTGAAAAATTGTATTTTTTTGCTTTGAGAAAACTCTCGTAAGCAAGAATATATTTTTTTCTCGAAGTATTGAAATCTAATTGAATTAAATACATTTCTCCAAGCATATTATATATTTTGCCCATTAAAAAGTATTGATCGTTTTTTTCAAGTAAATCAATTGATTTTAAGAAATATGAAGTAGCTTGGTCGTACTGTAGTTTTCGAATATAGCTTCTTCCTTTATAATAATAGGCTTTTGCCAAAAGAAGGTTGTCGGAATGTTTTTCGTAATACTGTACTGAAAAGTCGATCATAGAATCGGGCTGAAGGGGAAGAAGCTTTTTGTCAAGTGCCTGCATCAGCAATACACCGTACCAAGCTTTGTTTTTATCTAAAATATATTTGTCGTAATGAAACTTTTGGAGGATATGCAATGCAGAGTCGGGAGCTGTTTCCATTAATTGCTCGGCAGCGGTTAATTCCCGTGGCTGTAGCGAGCAACTATAAAGCAGAAAAATGCTAAAAAGCAGAATTAAACTGCCTTGAAAATACTTTGTCATGTAAACAGACTCTTTAGGTTTTGCAAATATAAAAAGATATTACAAAAATAGTTGCCTAAATTCCAAAATTTTACAAAATAAATTGTTAGAAAATAAGTTCTGCATGTACATACAAAAAAAATTGACAACCAACTTTTCATCGTCAATTGTCAATTTCTCAATTTTGCTCTTATTTTGTATAGAGGATACTAGCTGAGGAAGGTGCCACATTAAACAACGTGTAATTAATGACCGCCAGCCCACTTTGATTTATTTGTCCATCATGGCAAACAAGATTCCATTCATCCTGCGGAATCTGAACTGTCACAGGCCTTCGGTTACCATTGAAGATAACCAAAATATCTTTCCATGTATCATTATTCACATGGTCAGTCAGCAAATACGCCACTACATTTGGTATTTTTGTATTTATAAACTTCAAGTGCTGCTGAACCATTTCCTCAGTAGGTAAACGAAAAGCAGAATGTTCTTTTCGTAAAGCTATCAATCCTTTGTAATAATTATAAATATCTTTGTGGGAATCTTTTGAATTCCAGTCAATGCGGTTAATCGAATCGGGCGATTGATAAGTGTTGTGAATACCTTTTTTATTTCTGTAAAGTTCTTCACCGGCATAAATAAACGGAATGCCCTGTGATGTAAATACAACAGTTTGTGCCAGTTTATTGAATTTTATCAATTCAACTTCAGATGCATTTGCGGGTTTCGATTCTTTAAGCTTATCAACCAGACACATATCATCGTGGCAAGAAACATAATTGATAATCTGTGTAGGATCATTTACATAAGGCGCTTTGGAATATATTGGTTTTTTGTAGTCAATGCTATCATGCTGCGTTGATCCCACAATACCAAATTTTATACTTTCTTCGAGACTATCAACTCCCGAAACAAACCCCGGTTTATCCTGATGCATCCAACTGCCCTTTAGTGCATCGCGAATATCATCACTGAATACCGCTATATTTTCCAATTGTTTAGCATTCTTTTTTACAGCACGTTTTTCTTCGGCTAATGGAGAAGCAGAAGCTGTCCAACCTTCACCATAAATAAAAATAGTAGGGTCAATTTTATCTAATGCTGCACGGATAGCATTCATTGTTTCAATATCGTGAATTCCCATCAGGTCAAAGCGGAAACCATCCACGTGATATTCTGTTGCCCAATAAACCACCGATTCAATCATAAATTTTCGCATCATTCCACGTTCCGATGCAGTTTCGTTACCGCATCCCGAAGCATTTGACCAGGTACTATCAACATTCTGACGGTAAAAATAATTTGGTGCAAGCAAATCCAAATGCGATCCTTTCCCTTTGGAAGTATGATTGTAAACCACATCCATAATTACCCTTATACCTGATTTGTGAAGTGATTGTACCATTTGCTTAAATTCCCGAATGCGGGTTACCGGGTTAGTTGGATCGGTTGAATAACTACCCTCCGGTACATTATAATTCAACGGATCATACCCCCAATTGTATTTATTATCAAACGGACGGGTTTCATCAACCGAAGCAAAATCAAAAACAGGCAATAAATGAACATGTGTAATACCTAATTCTTTCAAATGGTCAATTCCTGTAGCTTCTCCATAAGTATTTTTTGTTCCGTGTTCGGTAAAAGCTAAAAACTTACCTTTATTTTTTATGCCGGAGTTGGATGCCATCGAAAAATCCCTGACATGAACTTCATAAAGCGAAATATCAGTAAAGTTTTTCAATGGTGGGCGAATATCATTTTCCCAGCCACTTGGATTAGTTTCTGTGAAATCAATAATGGCTGCACGTTTACCATTTACTCCCGTGGCTTTCACCCACATTCCGGGAGTTTCATCAAGCCACTTTTCGCCTATTCTAACCTGAAAAGTATAGAACTTACCTTTCAAGTTTTCATTTACTTTCAACGTCCAGGTTCCACTTTCTGATTGCTTCATATCCAGCGATTTATACGCCCCGCCTTCATTTCCATTATCGTAAAGCATAACTTTTACTTCGGTAGCTGTCGGCGCCCATACCCTGAAATTAGAAGCTTGCTGTGTGTAGGTCAACTCCAAATCATTACCATCGTAGACGGGATAATCTGCGTAAGTTGCATATTTTTGATTTGAATTACAAGCACTTAACATTCCCGCCATTAGTAAAAATAAAAAATAAATTCGCTTCATAAAAATCTTTCTTTTCTAAAACACAAAAATAATAACTATCAATAAGTCAATTGAATAAATATTGATTTTCTAAAAAAATCATTCGCAAACATTTGAGAGAATCATAAACTTCCATGGAGTTTCCAATATCCCAATTATTCAAGTCTATAAACTATTAATTATTAACTATAAACTATTTCAGCCCATTTCTCTTCAACAACGCATCAATCGTAGGTTCCTGTCCACGGAAACGTTTGTACAGAATCATAGGATGCTCAGTTCCACCTTTTTCCAAAATATTTTTACGAAATGAATCAGCTGTCTTTTTATCGAAAATACCATTCTTTTCAAAAACTGAGAACGCATCTGCATCAAGCACTTCAGCCCATTTGTAGCTGTAATATCCTGCTGCATATCCACCAGAAAAAATATGGCTGAATGTTGGACTCATGCTTGTTTCAGCTAATACCGGCAAAACCTGTGTGGAAGCCATCGCCTTTTTTTCATACCCAATCACATCACCTTCAAATGGTTTTTCAATACTGTGCCATGCCAAATCCAGATAACCAAAACTTAACTGACGAAGACAAAAATTTGCAGCATTAAAGTTTTCCGAATCTTTTATTTTCTGAATCAGTTCAGTAGGTATTTTCTCACCGGTTTTATAATGAACCGCAAAACCATCAAGGAATTCTTTTTGTGAACCCCAATTTTCCATAATTTGAGAGGGAAGTTCTACGAAATCACGGTACACAGCCGTTCCTGAAAGCGATTGATACGTACAATTAGTAAGCATACCGTGTAATGAATGTCCAAACTCATGCAGAAATGTGGTTACTTCATCAAAGGTAAGCAAAGCCGGTTTTGAGTCTGTTGGGCGGGTGAAATTCATCACAATGGTAATTTGCGGACGACTGTCAGTTTTACCTTCCATCCATTGCGCTTTGAAATCATTCATCCATGCTCCTGCCCTTTTACCATCACGGGGATGAAAATCGGTATAAAGCACAGCCAGGAATTTTCCTTTTTCGTCAGTCACATCATAAACATCTACTTCCGGATTGTAAACTGGAATCGTAGTGTTTTTCACAAATTTGATACCGTATAAGCGTGTAGCTAAACCAAAAACTCCTTTTTTTACATTTTCCAGTTCAAAATAAGGTTTCAGCATTTCGTCATTGATTGAGTACTTCTCATCTTTTAGTTTTTCTGAATAGTACGACCAATCCCAGGGTTGAATTTTAAAATAAGCTCCTTTTTTATCTGCATAATCCTGAACAGCAGCATATTCCTTTTCAGCTGTTGGTTTATAGGCAGCAAGTAACTTATCCAACAAATCATACACCTTGGTTTTGTTTTCGGCCATGCGGTCAATCAACTCGTAATCGGCATACGATTTATAACCGAGTAATTTGGCTATTTTCAAACGGGTATTAGCTATTTTCTTGACATTTTCACGATTATCAAATTCGCCTCCCAGCATACATTTAGTATTGTACGCCATGTATAGTTCGCGACGTAAATCACGATTATCGGCATATTTCATAAAGGGCACATAACAAGTTGCCTTCAAATTAAGCAACCAACCAGTTTTTCCTGCTTTTTTTGCATTTGATGCCAGCATTTCCAAAAAATCAGCAGGCAATCCATTTAACAATAACTTATCTATAATCAACAGACTGTAATTGTTTGTTTCTTTAAGTACATTTTGACCAAATTGCAGAGTCAACAAATTAAGTTCTTTCGATAATTCACGATAAATAACCTTATCAGCTTCCGACAAATTTGCTCCGTTATTAGCAAAGCTTTCGTAAGTATTTTTCAATAACATTTGCTGTTCCGGTGTCAGCTTAAGCTTATCTTTCTGAGAATAAACTGTTTTTACACGAGTGAAAAGCTTTTCATTGAGTTTCACAGCATTACTGTGTTCGGTAAGTAACGGAGAAACTTTTTCGGCAATTGCCTGAAGATCATCGTTTGTTTCTGAGCTCAATAAATTATAAAAAGGCGAACCAACTTTTGTCAACAATGAACCCGATTTTTCGAGTGCAATAATGGTATTTTCAAAAGTCGGCGTCTGGGGATTAATTACAATAGCATCAATTTCAGCCGAATGTTGTTTCATAGCTTCCTGAAAAGCAGGTATATAATGCTCATTTTTTATTTCGTTGAACGGAATAGTCTGATGCGGGGTTTTGTAAGGTTCCAATAATGGGTTTCCAGCCAAAGCCGAAGTTGCAACAGTTAATGAGGACATAAGCAAAAAAAGTTTTAAGTTTTTCATCGTAATTGAATTTTTCATGTTTACATGGAAAGAAAATACGGAAGTCAAATGTAAGACCGTCAGAGCATCGTTTATTGTCTGATAATCTTAGTCGTTTCACTGGAATCATCCGTCATTACTTTCAATAGATAAACACCTTTTGGAAGGTCAGTTATATCCACAACTGAACTTTGATAGGTACGGTCACTTTTTTTCATTACACGACCATTCAAATCGCAAATGATCCATGATTTGAGTGTTTTCTCATGAACATTTATGTAAAAGATACCATTGGATGGGTTCGGATAGACATTAATTGAACTAGTGGATTGAAGAGCATTTTTCAGAATTGTATCGTTAAACTGAGCATAACTCAACTGGATACTCTTTGCACGACGAATAAGCAACTCGTTATTAAAAACAAAAGGAATAAATGAAATAGTAAGATCACCCACATTTCCACCCCAAAACTCATACACTGAATTAATTGTATTTGCTTTTGAATCAATAATATCGGAATAATTAATCGAATTTGTTTTCCGCCATTCTTCGTAAACCGGCAACGAAAGTGATTTTTTCAACAATACATTATCGGCATTATAAATATAATCATACTTAACATCATTTTCCCAAAACATAGTTGCCCAGTGTTGATAGGACTCAGACAATATCTTATTACTATCTGTATAAGCATAATCAATGCGTTGAAAGTTTTCCCAGGCTGACGTAACACTATTCCATTTTTTGTTCTTCTGGGTTTTTACAAGCATTGAATTTGGATAGTAAAAGCAGTATATCGAGTCAGTATTTACCCAACCGGATCCTGAAAATTGCTTGTTTAGTTGAGAGCGAAGTAAATTGTTTGAATACCCGAAAGTAGTAAGCATTTTTGAAGCCAGCGTGTCAGCCTGAAAAAAGCTTATAATTGTTGAATCATTCTTACCATCAGCTTTGTATTTGAAATCAGTTTGTGTAACAAGATGATAGCCATCCGACTTTTTGATATACTCTTTACGATTTGTAAGCAGATTTTGATTATAACTTAAATTTATTTTCTTAACCGGAAAAGCAATTCCATAACTCCAAACACTGTGTGTTTCGTTCTGCATTAAGCCATTGGAGTAAGTGTAATCAATCATATAAGTAAAATCCCATTGATAGCCTCTCCACACTCTTTCGCGTAACGAAATGCAATTGTCACCATCATAAACCCATTCGGTCAGTGATTTTCGTATCCATGTGGTACTATCAGCACGGTATGATTTGGTTTCCATTACCTTTTTCCCGGCATCGTAAACATAGAGATACCAAAAAGTGGAATCTTTCTCCACTACTTTTAATTGGGTAACTAACTGATTATTATTAATCGAGCGAGTGCCTGCAAAAAAAACAGTTTGAAAACAAAAAGCAAGAATTAAAACAAATATGAGGTGTTTCATTTATAAGTTAGTACATTTTTAATAGTCATACTGTGAGCATTTTCCCACAATGTAATCTTAACTGAAAATTTTCAGTTACACGAATTTAATTTCTGTGAAAAATTTATTTCTTATTTAATTGCGATTCGAAGAATGAAATTAAATCCGTAATTTTTTTGTTTTTATTTCCAAAATAACCCATGTAAGTCTTTAATTTGATAATTGCCGATCTCCAGTCTTTGTTAGCTACATCACTTGTAATCATTTTTTGAAGTGCTGTGAAAGCTTTTTCACGTGGTGCAGCTAATCTGATGTATTCATCATACTTTAAAAAGTAATCAGAAAGATAAGGTAACTGAAGTTTCAAATCATCGCCCAAAGCAGCTAATTTATAGTCGAGCAACTTAATATCTTTCAATGTTTCATCGCTAAATTTAGAATAAAACATATCCAGGGTTTGTTTTTCACCATCAGCTGTAAATATTTCATAATACTTTAGCAATGCATTTGTTTTCTTACTTCCAGTCATATTTTCATAGCAATACAACAAAGCATCTAAATTTTCATGCCTAACTCCGAGTGCTAACAGACTATCCTGCGCAATAGTGAGCATTGAACTTTTTGGATAGTTTTCAATATACGAAGTGTATTTTTTCCAGTTGCTGTTGGCTGTAAAATCAATGAAAAAGAATTTTTCATACAGTAAATTGGCCTTCTCAAACTGTTTACTTTTTGGATAGCTATCTATAAATTTTTTATAAGATTGTGTATTATTTTCTTTTTCAGCTTGTGCATAAGCTAGTTCATAAACCCTATCCCATGCAGCACTTATTTCTTTGGCAGCAGGGTATTTTTTTACAAATTCGTCGTATGCTTCAATTTTGTCTGCATTTTTAGCTTTTTCGAAAGCAAGGCTATTCCTTTTCTGAACTGCATCGTTCATTTGGGCGGCATCAGGATAAGAAGCAATAAAGGTATTAAATGATTCTTCCGTATTATCAGTGGATGCTTTCAGGAAAGCTAGTGCATTACGGTTCTCAGTTACTTTTGTAATATAAGTTTTGGGAGCTAGTAAATAATACTTCAAATAATCCTGATAGACTTTAACATCATTTTTGGAAATAGCATCTTCCATTGCAAAACGACATATCGTGTCATTATAATTCTGAAATGATTCGTTGGAGATTGGTATTTTATTTAATTTTTTCAAATCACTTTCGGTAGTTATTTTTTCAAAAAGTGATTTTGCCTTATTCATGTACTCATACGATTTTTCGGGACTGTATTTGAAATACCGCCTTTTAATGTTCATCACTCCCATAGCATAATTTGCCTCTACATTATCCGGGTTTTTCAACAAATCTTTGCTGATTTTCTTTTCTGCATTCTCAAAATCACCCTTTTCAATTAATTTAAATGAATTTGGACCAAATTCAATAATAAATTGACCGAAAGTACTGCCACTTGAAGCAATAAATAACAAAGAAATAAACAAAATCTTTTTCATACTATCCACTTAATTAAAAATTAATTATGATACTTTTTTTACCTTAGAATTAAATAATTTCAATCATTAATTCTACTTTGACAGATTAGTTCTACTTTGACACATTAATTATATGTCGTCCCTACGGGACTTTAAGGGTTATTTATATTCATGCTTTTACCATATTTTCGTGACTACGTCACTTTTTTTAACCTCGTAGAGCTGTAATTATGGTAAAAACATAAACAAGTCCTATATACAAAGTCCCGTAGAGACGAAATTAATTTTAAAATTTCTAATGTGTCAAAGTAGAATTAAATTTTATTTGAAAATGATATTATGATTCACAAAAATTTTCAAACAAAAGTACTGACAAAAAATCAGTCAAAATTAGTAATAATTATTTATCAACCAAAACACTAACGTATTCCTTTTCATGATATGATAAATATGACTGATAATTTATGATAAATTAGTATAAATTCCGTCATAAAACTGTCTCTATCTGAATACAAAGACCAAACTGGAATAAAATTTATGGAAATCGGTTTATAATTTTATGCGACAAATTCGTTAAAACAATTTATACTCTAACTAAAATTTGTGACTCTTAAATTGTGTTAACCATTTTGGCAACTATCCATCCATA
The DNA here is from genome assembly GCA_037134195.1 of Paludibacter sp. GTDB lineage: Bacteria > Bacteroidota > Bacteroidia > Bacteroidales > Paludibacteraceae > Paludibacter. The sequence continues at coordinate 9,703 of JBAXMR010000092.1, forward strand.
AAATGATATTTTTTAACCACTTCTTTTTTTAAATTTGTGGTTTGGGCTCTACAGATTTTTTTCGGATAAACGGAGTATATTTATATCTCAAAGCATCATAAATACGGATGACCTTTTCCTCCGGTTCAGAGCATTTACGTATGTTTAACCATTGTTACATGGTGTTTTGTACAACAGTTGTTACACATTTTTGAGTATTCATCTGTCGTACTATTTCACGCCATTCGGATTTTTATCTTTTTGCTGCAATTTGTATCGAACCGTGTTTACCACGCAATAAGCTAATTATCCCAAATGTAAATATGCCTGAGTTGCATCATCTGATTTGTGAAAAATGGGGCGCAAATCCAGATATGTTTTCAGCGTTCTGAAACTACTTTCAATATTTCTTTTGCAATTATAGACCCTCCATAGCAATGTTTGTTCATCCGCTTTTATGCAGGTTCTCAAGAAATAGACGCAACACTCCTCCTGTTTGTGTGCATCCAATTTGGTGTTATTCTCCCATTTCAAAGCGGTAACAAATGCCGGAACAGTTTTATATTGGGTAGGTTGTTCAATTTATCTGCTATGTTCTTGAATAGTCGGAATCTTTACAAAACAGATTGTAATTATTTTTAAATTCTTTCTAAATAACACTTAATACTGCAATTTATTGCAAAAAATATATGCGTATATAATATTATAGCTTATATTTGCACAATAATTACAAAATAAACGTATTGAACGGTGAAAAATCGGTAATATTTTAAGACAGTAATTACATAAAAACAAATGAAATTCAATCGCTAACTATATGGAGCAATGGATTACTTCTTCAAGAAGTTTAGGTTGATTTGTTGGATTAAGCGGAATGACATAGGGGCATAAAAAAAGCCCCGCAAACAGGATGGATACGGGGCTTTTTTGATAGAATAGGAATGGCCTTGCTAAGCGACAGGCGCATCAGTTGTGGTAGACGGAGCGTCTGTTGTTGTTTTATCGGCAGTTGAATCAACTTTTGCAGAAGATTCGGCTGCTTTTGTTTTTTTAGCAACAGTGTTTTTCTTGCGTGTGGCGCGGCTCTTAATTATCGATTGTTTCAAGCTGAGCTCCACATTCAGTTCATTTATCAGCGGCGTGTAATCAAGCTCCGTATGTTCCACTTTAGCCAGTTCGATAGCACTCAACAAATTACTGATGGCATTCACTATGCGTGTTTGGGCATCTTCTGTGTTGAATAGCGGACGAATAGCTAAAATTTCTCTACGATCTTTTGCAGCTTGATTCAAATACTGCTGACAGGTTTTTAACTTTGCAATGTAATCAGTAAAGCTTAAAGTTACCAAAGCAACATTTATTGAATCATTCTCTTCCAGATTGATCAGAAGTTGATTAATTCGTACGTTTTTCACCGACGAATTTACCTTCATAATCCCTTTCAGATACTGTTTCAGAAATGGTACTGCCAAGGCAGCTTGTTGGGCTTTGGAGGCTACTTCCACATTTTCTACCGTCCATAAGTTCGATAAAATGACACTAAGCAACTTATTACGCAACTTGCGTTGAGCAACAAACTCCTTTGGATTGGGGTAACCATCATACTGCACTGCTAACTTGTCGAGCAGAGGTTTTAATTCGGCCAACAAATTATACATTCCTACAATTTTCAATGCCACAGGGTCATGTTTTTCAACAATAGCCAGTATAGCATTCATAATTTCCGGAAGTTCCGACTTCCGTACTTTTGATAAAGAAAAAATTACTAATACCTTTTTTTTCATTTTTATAAAGTATTAAAGAGTTTATAAATAGAAAGACCAGTAAGAGTAATGCATCCTTTTTCGATTGCAGAAACATCCTGTTCTGTTTCAAAATTTCAAAGAAAGATTACTTTTACATAATCTTATAAATTTCTCACATACTTTCTCTTCGCATGTTCCAAACTTACTCTGCAAAGGTAATAATTAAATATTATATGTTCCAAAACTTTTTTTTCAACAAGTTGTTTATAACTGAAAAAGTTTTCTATAATAATTTATAATCAGCTGAATAACAAACATATATAATTTAACTAATGACAATTTATTTCCAAAAATATTTTTTGTAGAAAATAATTTATCAACAAAATTACATAAAGTGTGTATTTATATAGAATCAAACAGCACAAAATTTAGCTGTTTGTGCAAATTATTCAAGATTCAACATAAAATATTAGGGCAATTTCTTCAGTAAAAATCCTCTGAACTCATGAATCAGATGATTTTTACCGGGGAAATATCCCTTGCATCGATGCGATAGAGGACTTTTACCGGGGAAATATCCCCTGATGTATGTCGATAAGGGACTTTTACTCAGTAAAAATCCCCTGCATCGATGCGATAGATGATTTTTACCGGGTAAATATCCCCTGCGTCGATGCGTTAGGGGATTTTTACCGGGGAAATTCACCCCAAAATTCAATTTTTAGAGATATTTTCTAAAAGAAGTTATCAGTTAAAAGATATTTTATATCTTTGGGGATGAAATATTAATCATTTAAAATCTATTGAATATGAAAAATCTATCTGACTTCACAGGCTTGTATCCTGTTTCTAAAACATTACGTTTTGAACTAATTCCACAAGGGAGAACCCTTGACCATATTGAAAAGAACGGACTGCTCGAACAGGATGAACACCGTGCTGAAAGCTACATTGTGGTAAAGAGAATCATTGATGAATATCACAAAGCTTTTATTGCCAATGCACTGGTTGATTTCAGACTGTATGGACTGGAAGACTACTATTTATATTATCATATTACGAAACGCGATGATGACCAGAAAAAGAAGTTTGATGATATTCAATTGAAATTGCGTAAACAGATTGCTGAGAGATTTACCAAACAGGAAAGTTTCAAAACCCTTGATAAAAAAGAGTTGATAAAAGAGGAGTTGAAAGAATTCGTTCAAACGGTTGAAGACCGTGAATTAATCAAAGAATTTGAATCGTTTACAACCTATTTTACCGGATTCCACGAAAACAGAAAGAATATGTATTCCGCAGAGGAAAAATCCACTGCCATTGCCTACCGCCTGATTCATCAAAACCTGCCAAAGTTTATAGACAATATGCGGGTATTTGAAAAAATCATGAATTCACCCGTCAAAGATAAATTCCAGATTCTGCTTTCCGATAATCATTTAGGTCCTGTTATTCAGATAATGGCTGTTGAAGATATGTTTTCGCTGAGTTATTTCAACGAAACACTGACACAAATAGGAATTGACAAATATAATGCGTTGATTGGTGGCTTTACCCCCGAAGAAGGCAAAGCAAAAATACAAGGATTGAATGAATATATCAATCTGTTCAATCAAACTGCCAGAAAAGAAGAACGGATTCCGAAACTGAAACCGCTTTTCAAACAAATACTAAGCGACCGCTCCACTGCTTCGTTTATTCCCGATGAATTTGCAAGTGATAGTGAAGTGTTGGAAAGCATCGAACGCTTTTATCAGGAAGTGAATGATCAGGTTTTCAATAAAAAAGTGGAGGGCGAACATTATTTAAAAGACTTGCTGCAAAACCTTTCGGACTATGATCTGACGAAAATTTACCTGCGAAATGATTTGACCTTGACTGATATTTCGCAAAAGATGTTTGGCGATTGGGGAGTGTTTCAAAAAGCCATGAATACCTGGTTTGACCATAATTATAAAGGCAAAGCAAAACCCGGAACAGAAAAATACCAAGAAGAACAAAAGAAGTATTTTGCGGGTCAGGATAGTTTCAGCATCGGGTTTATCAATGATTGTCTGCTATTGCTGGATAGTCAGTATCATAAAAACATTGGTAGCTATTTCGGGTTGAAAGGGAAAACAAGTGGTGATACAACTGATTTGTTTGCTACACTCGAAGAGAAATACTATGCCGTAACTGAATTACTCAACAATCCATACCCACAGGAACAGAATCTGGCACAAGACCAAAAACAGGTAGATAAGCTGAAAGAATTGCTGGATGCTGTGAAAGCCATTCAGTGGTTTATCAAACCATTGTTGGGAAAAGGCAATGAAGCCTACAAAGACGAACGGTTTTACGGAGAATTTACTTCGCTTTGGATTACACTCGACCAGATTACGCCACTCTACAACAAAGTGCGTAACTACATGACCCGTAAGCCCTATTCGACCGATAAAATGAAATTGAATTTCGAGAATTCTACTCTGTTGGATGGTTGGGATGTAAATAAAGAATCGGATAATGCCAGTGTTATATTCCGCAAAAACGGATTGTATTACCTGGGAATAATGAATAAAAAGCATAACAAGATATTCAAAAAGGAATTTGAACTTACCGCTGAATCTTGTTTTGAAAAAATGGAATATAAGTTACTTCCGGGAGCAAATAAAATGCTGCCGAAAGTATTTTTCTCCAATTCCAGAATTGATGAGTTTAAGCCCTCTGCACGGTTGATGGAAAACTACCGTAATGAAACTCATAAAAAAGGGGATAAGTTCAAGTTGGCAGATTGTCACGAATTAATCAATTTCTTCAAAGCCTCTATTAATAAACACGAAGACTGGAAAAACTTCGGATTTCAGTTCTCGGACACGAACCGTTACGAAGATTTAAGCGGATTCTATCGCGAAGTGGAACAGCAGGGTTATAAAATTACCTTTAAATCGATTCCCGAAAGTTACATGAATCAACTGGTGGAAGAAGGAAAACTCTACCTGTTCCAACTCTACAACAAAGACTTTTCACCCAACAGCAAAGGAACGCCCAACCTGCATACACTATACTGGAAAATGCTTTTTGATGCCGATAACCTGAAAGATGTGGTATATAAACTGAACGGACAAGCCGAAGTATTTTTCCGTAAATCGAGTATAAAACCCGAAAACATTATTGTTCACAAAGCCCACGAAACGATAAACAACAAAAACGAACAAAACACCAAAAAGCAAAGCCGATTTGAATACGATATAATCAAAGACAAACGCTACACGGTGGACAAATTCCAGTTTCATGTGCCCATAACCATGAACTTTAAAGCCCGTGGACTGAATAATATCAACACCGAAGTAAACCAATGGTTGCAAAAGACGAATGATGTTCATATTATTGGTATCGACCGGGGCGAAAGGCATCTGCTGTACCTGACGCTGATTGACTCCAAAGGAGCTATCAAAAAGCAATTCTCGCTCAACGAGATAGTGAACGAATACGAGGGAAAAACCTACAAAACCGATTATCACAAATTATTGGATAATCGCGAAGGCAACCGTGACGAAGCCCGCAAAAACTGGAAAACCATTGAAACCATCAAGGAACTGAAAGAAGGTTATCTGAGCCAGGTGATTCATAAAATAAGTGAGTTGATGGTGGAATACAACGCCATTGTGGTACTCGAAGACCTGAACATGGGCTTTATGCGTGGACGACAAAAGGTGGAAAAACAGGTGTATCAGAAATTTGAAAAAATGCTGATTGACAAACTGAATTATCTGGTGGATAAAAAGCAGAATCCGGCAGCAATGGGCGGAACACTCCACGCGTACCAGTTTACCAATAAGTTTGAAAGTTTTCACAAAATGGGTAAACAAAGCGGATTGCTCTATTATGTTCCGGCATGGAACACTAGCAAGATGGATCCTGTAACGGGATTTGTAAACCTGTTCGACACCCGCTACGAGAATATGGAAAAAGCCCGTACGTTCTTTGGCAAGTTTGATGTTATAAAATACAACCCGAAAAAGAGCTACTTTGAATTTGAGCTCGATTACAATAAGTTTACAGCCAAAGCTGAAGGAACGAGAACCCTATGGACGCTTTGCAGTAACGACACACGCATTGAAACTTTCCGCAATATAGCCAAAAACAGCCAGTGGGATAATCGTGAAGTGGTGTTGACTGAAGAATTTATCAATTTATTTAAGCAATATGGCATTGATTATCCGAGTGCGGGATTACAAGAACAGATTGTCAAACAAACAGAGAAAGCTTTTTTTGAACGGCTGCTTCATCTGCTGAAACTCACCCTGCAAATGCGGAACAGCATAAGCGGAACAGATATAGATTACCTGATTTCGCCGGTAGCCAATGCCAACGGAATGTTTTACGACAGCCGCACAGCAAGTACTGCTTTACCTCAAAATGCCGATGCCAATGGTGCTTACAACATTGCCCGAAAAGGAATGTGGGTGGTGGAACAAATAAAACAAGCCAACGATTTGAAAAAACTGAAACTGGCTATCAGCAATAAAGAGTGGCTGGGCTTTGTACAGAAATAAACTTGATTTTAAAATGTTCGACTATATTTCCATATCCACGCTCAACGACTTCATCTTTTGCCCTTATTCCATATATTTACATAACGTTTATATGGGTGGAGATGAAGAGTTGGTACATGCTACACCGCAGACACAAGGCAAAGCGGCGCATGAGGCAATTGATGAAAAAAAATACAGTAGCCGCAAGGACGAAATCACCGCTCTGTCAGTTTATAGCAACGAGCTTGGTGTAATTGGAAAGATAGATTTGTACAAAGGCAAAGAAAAACTGCTAATAGAACGAAAGTATCAACTAAACACCATTTATCAGGGACAACTGTATCAGCTTTGGGCACAATATTTCTGTATGATTGAAATGGGGTACGAGATTGAAAAAATTGCTTTGTATGCTATATCCACTAACACCACACATCCTATTGCAATCCCTAAAGAAGAAAATAAAACGGAATTGAAAAACTTTATTCAGCGGTTCAAACATTTTGACCCTACTCAAGCATTGCAAGTGAATTTAAACAAATGCACACATTGTATTTATTGCAATTTGTGCGATAAAATTGATACCGAAAATGTTTACACTTAAAGACATGGAATATCGCTCGGTGTTTGTTATCAATTGCATTGAAAACAAAGCATTGCGGGTGGAGAGTGGTGCGTTGCTGTTGGAAGATACCGATAAAAACAAAACACTAACCAAGTTGCCATTTCAAAAGATATTGGCATTGTTTGTTATTGGTCATATTACGGTAACCACCGCTTTGATAGATAAATGCACCAAATACGGCATTCCGATAGTGGTTATGAAACCCAACTTTCGTCCGGTATTTTTCTTTTCAGTAACAGCCGAAGCTAATTTTTTGCTCAGGCAAAAGCAATATGAATTGGATAAAAATGATTTACAGATACCAAAAATTTTAGTTGCTAATAAAATACGAAATCAATTACGATTATTGGAGAAAACAAGACTTAAAACCGATAAAATACAACAAGCAAAAGATCATTATCCGCATGCAATTGAATTAGTGCAAAATGCTACTGATTATGATACGATTATGGGATTGGAAGGACGTGTTGCCAAAGCATTTTTTGGAGCATATTACGAATCATTGGACTGGAAAGGACGTTGCCCTCGGGCTAAAACTGACCCGATAAACGTAACACTCGATATTGGTTACACTATCTTGTTTAATTATATCGAGGCTTTTGTTCGTTTATTCGGTTTTGACCCCTACATGGGTGTTTATCATAGGCTTTGGTTTAAACGGAAATCGTTGATATGTGATCTGATGGAACCTTTCCGTTGTTTGATTGACCAACAAGTACGCAAGGCTTTCAATACCAAACAATGTAAACCGGAAGATTTTGAGCTTTTTAAAAATGAGTATGTGTTGAAACGAAATAAAAACACTGATTACACAAAGATGTTTTATGATGTATTGATTGAACAGAAAGCCGAAGTGTTCCGATATGTGCGTGATTATTACCGCTGTTTTATGCAGCGAAAAAGTGCGCCGGATTATCCACAATTTTTAATTAAATAATCCTATGTTAGTAGTAAGTTACGATATATCAAACGATAAACTTAGAACTAAGTTTTCAAAAATGTTGATTAATCATGGTGCTATCAGGCTTCAGTTTTCCGTATTTGAAGTTAATAACACGAACCGCGTTTTAGACAACTTAAAAATTCAAATAGAATCTGTTTTTTCCAAGAAATTTGATGGAGGTGATAGCGTGTTTATTTTCGAAACAGATTTAAACAAAGCTATCAAATATGGAAATGCCATTCATCGTGACCAACCTTTGCTATTTTTTACTTAGCAAACTCCCGTCTTTATTTAATTCGTTTGATTAAACTAATTTCATGATTATAAGTTCTTTGACATGATTATTCTTCAATTCCAAATTTATAGGGGAGGTAAAAATGTACTTTTATAAATTGTCGTTTATTCCAATAAAATCGCTACTTTTGTCACATAGTTGTTTAGCATAGAGTCTAAACGGCTTTTTAAATTTCTACTATTGTAGATGTTCTCTTTTGTGTTGTGCAAATAATCTTGTCTAAACGGCTTTTTAAATTTCTACTATTGTAGATTTATGTACGGAATGAAAGGCGTTGTTAGTCGTCTAAACGGCTTTTTAAATTTCTACTATTGTAGATATACTATATTATAGATTGTATCATAAGAGTCTAAACGGCTTTTTAAATTTCTACTATTGTAGATCACATAACGTTCAATATGTTCCGGCAGACGTCTAAACGGCTTTTTAAATTTCTACTATTGTAGATTCTAACTTAATAGATAGCGTATAAATGGTCTAAACGGCTTTTTAAATTTCTACTATTGTAGATATTGAGTTCCATCCCATGGCTGTAGTTCCGGTCTAAACGGCTTTTTAAATTTCTACTATTGTAGATTGTACCGACCCTCTGCGATCCAAATTCTGGTCTAAACGGCTTTTTAAATTTCTACTATTGTAGATTATGATACAAAGATATAGCATTATTTTGGTCTAAACGGCTTTTTAAATTTCTACTATTGTAGATGCAATGCTGAAACTATAGAATAAAACGGTCTAAACGGCTTTTTAAATTTCTACTATTGTAGATTAAGCTGGTCAAATGGAATGTGTAAAGTCTAAACGGCTTTTTAAATTTCTACTATTGTAGATACTGTCTATTAATAGACGACCAGGGAAAGTCTAAACGGCTTTTTAAATTTCTACTATTGTAGATCCGTGGCGTAATTCGCTTTGGTTGGTTTGTGTCTAAACGGCTTTTTAAATTTCTACTATTGTAGATATCCGTGCACGGCACAATACGCCAATAGTCTAAACGGCTTTTTAAATTTCTACTATTGTAGATTGATCCGGCTTTCATTGATGAAAAAAAATGTCTAAACGGCTTTTTAAATTTCTACTATTGTAGATTGGTCGAAGGAAAAGGAAACCGGAAAGGTCTAAACGGCTTTTTAAATTTCTACTATTGTAGATTTATGCCGGGAATAGAAGCCTACGGATGTCTAAACGGCTTTTTAAATTTCTACTATTGTAGATATTTCTTTGTTTGGCATTTCCCACACATGTCTAAACGGCTTTTTAAATTTCTACTATTGTAGATTAAGTTGTTCATATCGCTGAGTCTGCTTAGTCTAAACGGCTTTTTAAATTTCTACTATTGTAGATCCTCAACATATACTGGATAAAGTTCGTGAGTCTAAACGGCTTTTTAAATTTCTACTATTGTAGATCCAATACAAGTCTAGATGCACAGAACTTGTCTAAACGGCTTTTTAAATTTCTACTATTGTAGATCCATATAACCTAATTAACACCTGCTTAGTCTAAACGGCTTTTTAAATTTCTACTATTGTAGATAGGTGTCGGGCTTTGTCGGCGGCGTTTTGTTGTCTAAACGGCTTTTAAAATTTCTACTATTGTAGATTATCACCGACATTACTGTGGGCTGGCTCAGTCTAAACGGCTTTTTAAATTTCTACTATTGTAGATTTCTTTGTGTATCATCTCTTCCTGAAGAGGTCTAAACGGCTTTTTAAATTTCTACTATTGTGAAAATTTGATTGTTTGTATTATGGGAATAGCTATGTAGATTCTGGTGAGAAGATATAAGAAACCCTTCCCCCTGCGGGTACTTCCCGACCTCACCTCAGCCCTCTCCAAGTGGAGATGGAGCAAGAAAGGGAAGATCTGTAGGATGCGTGAATTTGCTGGTAAAAATAAAATTTGTTGAAGAATTACAGAAGAATTGAAGCCATACACACAAGATAATAAAATGTTCGAAATTTAGTTCGGAAACAATAATATTGGATGAATTGATTTCTACATCAAAAATACAAATCCAAATCAAAGCGCAATCCGCTTTTTTCAATATTTGGCCGATTAAGGTAATTCAGTCGCCAAATATAATCCAGCCGTAGGAAATTAAATATATTTAGAACCCCCACTCCCACTTCCATATAAGGTTCTTTTCCCATTTAGGATGTTACAGCAGGTAACTGAAATAAATTAGTACTGAGTGCCGGGTTATTTCTATCATTCAGACTTCCGTAAAATCCCCGAAACGAAATAATCTCACGTAATTTTAATGCCTTAATTAATGGAATTTGATTCAAAATGAGACCATGCAGGTTGTAATTTATATGCCATTCCAGGTATTGGTCGGTAACAAATTCCAACGGATTCATCAGGGCAAACGATTCATTTTGAATTGTGTAGGTCAGATTTGCACTCTGAGAAGCGTTATTATGGTAGAATTATTGATTATAATGTATTTTAGAGCTCCGTTAGGAGCGAAATTAAATTGTTTGTGAAAAGTCAAGACGACTTCAATAAATGATATTCAGAATAAATAGGACGCAGATTTTCGCTGATTAAACGGATTTAAAACGGATTAAAATATCTGTAAACCGAAATGATTTTTAGGGTTGCAGCTAAATCTTATCTTGCTTGCAAGATTAAATCCGAAATAAATCCGTATTTTAAAGTAAAATTATCAGTTTCAATCAGCTAAATCTGTGTAAATCTGTATTCTATTTTTTTGTCATGTATTAAACTAAACATTTACCGACTACTAACTGCTTACTCCTAAGAAACAACTGATGAATAGAACGCAGATTTTCACGGTTTAAGGTGATTTTAAACGGATTATTAAAATGC
>JBAXMR010000093.1:0-20415 GCA_037134195.1 Paludibacter sp.
ACCCGCGACCCCGACCTTGGCAAGGTCGTGCTCTACCAACTGAGCTATTTTCGCAGAATTTTTAAAGAAATCTACTCCAAAATACTACTACTTTGTCATCGATTTCTATATCGCTTTTCTCTTAAAGCGGGTGCAAAGATAAGCTATTTTTTTAATTTCAGAAATATTTCATGCAGAAATTTGAGATGGATAATGATAATTTCTTAAAACTAACTCTCATTTTCAGGTTATTTATCTTTATAAATCAGTCTTTTCCGTAAACCATTTGCCGGAATATTGAGCGATTGATTAATATGTGGAATAGTATCTGTAAAACTTCCTTTCAAATCTTTATTATCCGAAGTCTTTAGATTGAAGATTATTTGATATTTATTTTCGGTTTTGCTTACCGTGAAAAATCCTCCGGTAATTAGCTTTTGTATTGACATATTCGGATTTCCTTCGTAATACGAGATAGTTGAACCAATCTGAAATACTTGATTATCAACCGTATCATTAAGTCCCGGAGCAACTGAATAAGGTAACCCTGAATCACGGATATAATAAGTTCCTGTTGGTAAAGATATATCTGATTTTGAAACAAAAACATCCTCCAAAAACAAAAATTGACCGGTACCGGTTAGATAACCAATACTGTTAATTTTCAGAGAATCGGAAAAAAGCGAGAGTGAGATTACATTGGTATTTGGTATTTTTGGATAATAATTTCCAAATAATTCTGCATAAGCCCACTTGTAAGTAGGATTTGTATTATATACATATGGGGGATTAAGCTGACCTCCAACACAGGATGTTAGCAAAAAAAACAAACAGGTTATCAGGAAATTATTAATTTTCATTTTATACAAAAGCTATTGAAAATAACGCCATTAATTCAAAAATGTTGTTTTAAAAATTAATCATTCAGGTTTTCTTTGGTTCGAATATAGCGCACCGGATATAAAGCAGTAAAAAATCCCAGAAGCAAAACAGTACCAAAAACTAGCAATAAATCAGGAAGTTTAGTTACTACAGGATAGGCATTTACCACATATCCCGTACCGAGTTTCAGCAGCCCAAAATATTCCTGAAGTAAGCATAAAGTTGCGCCGAGCAGAGTTCCTGCAATAGCTCCAACCAACGAAATCATCCAGCCTTCAAACAGAAAAATCCATTTAATCAACTGATTATTAGCTCCTAAATTTCGTAAAGTTTGAATATCTCCTTTTTTATCAATAATTAGCATTGATAGCGAACCAATAATATTGAAACTGGCAATAAGCAGAATAAAAGTGAGAATCAGATAGGTAATCCATTTCTCTATTTTCATAATTTTGAAAAAGCTTTCCTGCTGTTCGTAGCGATTTTTTACTTGAAAATGATTACCTAAAATTTCTCTAATTTGTTTCTGAGCTTTATCGATATCGTATCCGGCTTTGATTTTTAATTCAACAGCTGAAACTGTATTTTGCTGGTATTCAAATAGATCGCGAGTAAGTTCGATGGAAACAAGTACATAATGATCATCGTATTGCAACTGCTTTACCGCAAAAATTCCCGAAACAAATGTAGGTATCTGATTAAAACTGGTTTCGGGTCGAACAAGATTGATTTTGCCGGTTCTTTTTGGTGCATAAATGTACAGTGGATCGATAAAATGCGCACTAAGTCCAAGCGTACTGGCCACTCCAATTCCGGTAACTGAACGCTGAAAAGCACCGTCATACGTACGAAATTTTCCGTCATACATTATGCTGTCTATATGCGTCATTTTCTCAAAATCCTTACTCACACCTTTTATAGTAGCAGGCATCTGCTTTTCCTTAAAGCGCAAAAGAGCATTTTCTTCAATTACTTCAGTAAAATATGCTACCGATTTAAGTTTACGGACTTCGTTAAATTTGTTAGAATTAATATCAAAAGATTTTCCCTGTGTCAACGAGATTTTTAAATCCGGATCAAAAGCTGAGAATAAATTGGTGATTAGTGACTCAAAGCCATTAAACACCGAAAGCACACATACCAACGCCATAGTTCCCACAGCCACACCACCTGCCGAAATACCCGAAATGATATTGATGGCATTGTGCGATTTTTTGGAAAACAAATACCTGCGGGCTATCCTGAATGAAAAGGACAATCCGCGAAGTTTTTCGTTTAAAGATAAATCGCTGGTCGGCATACTTTGTTTAATCGAGTTCAATGACTTCGCCTTCTTTCAGTGGTGAAGGAGGATCGCTTTTCAACAAATTATCAATATTTTCCAAATAATCGAGCGAATCATCTACGTGAAAAAACAATTCAGGAACAATACGCAATTGGTTTCGCACCCGTTTTCCTAAATCATAACGGATTGATTTAGTATCGGCATTTACTTGTTCCAATACAGCTTTGACTTTATCGCTCGGGAATATGCTTAAATGCGTGCGTGCAATTCCCAAATCGGGGCTTATGCGTACGGCGGTCACGGTTATCAAGGTTCCGTGTAACTGACGGGCGTACAACAAAAAGATTTCTCCCAATTCTTTTTGCAACATCCTCGATATCTTTTGTTGTCTGGTTGTTTCCATTTTAGCCCCTCCTGACCTCCCCAAAGGGGAGGAATTAATTAGTTTAATTGATTTCTTGTTTTTATTTTATTATGTTATAATTCTAAGTAGGTGTTTTTAAGTCCCCATTGAGGGATTTAGGGGGCACGCCATTCAAATCCGTCCTTTGTATCTTTTATCTCAAAACCAAGCACAGTCAGTTCGTTGCGGATTTTGTCGCTGGTTGCCCAGTCTTTATTCTGTTTAGCTTCTAAACGCATACTCAGCAGTAAATCAATAGCTTTTTTATAGGCTTCGTTTCCGGCTGACGCTTCAGTTTCGGATTTCAACCCTAAAACATCCTCAATAAAGGTTTTGAAAACAAATTTCAATTCTTCCAAATCGGCAGCAGAAATGGTTTCTTTTCCGTCATGTACCAAATTGATAGCGCGCAAGGCATCGAACAAATGCGAAATCACAATCGGTGAATTGAAATCGTCGTTCATCGCTTCTTCACATTTCGACCGAAGTCTTACCGTTTCTACAGATGAAGCTGCCGAAGCAGATAGTTTTTGTAAACGACTGTAACCTTCCATTAATCGACTAAAACCTTTTTCGGAAGCCTGAAGTGCTTCGTTGGAAAAGTCGAGCGTGCTCCGGTAATGCGATTGAGCCATAAAGAACCGCACCGTCATTGGTGAATATCCTTTTTCAAGTAACGGATGTGAACCGGTAAACAGTTCTTTAGGTAAAAATCCGTTTCCGGCACTTTTAGACATGCGTACACCATTCACAGTCAGCATATTAGTATGCACCCAGTATTTTGCCGGTGCAGCATGATTACAAGCCTGCGACTGTGCAATTTCATTGGTATGATGTGTGGCCTGCAAATCCATTCCACCTCCATGTATATCGAATGTATTTCCCAAATACTTGGAGCTCATTGCCGAACATTCCAAATGCCAGCCCGGAAAACCCCAACCCCATGGCGAAGGCCATTGCATAAGTGTTTCGGGTTTCGCTTTTATCCATAACGCAAAATCCAGCCGTCCTTTTTTCTCATCTTGTCCGCCCAATTCTCGCGTTCCTTCGAGTAAATCTTCCAGTTTTCGATTGGTCAGAATGCCATACTGAAAATCCTCATTATATTTTTCAACATCGAAATAAATAGTTCCAGCCTTTTCATACGCATATCCGCTTTCCAGTATTTTCTTTACAATTTCTATTTGTTCCGAAATATGACCGGTGGCTGTAGGTTCAATGCTCGGTGGCAGTGTGTTGAAAATGTTCAGAATCTCATGAAAACCAACCGTGTATTTCTGAACAATTTCCATCGGTTCAAGCTGTTCTAACTTTGCTTTTTTGGCAAACTTATCATCGCCTTCATCACGGTCGCCTTCAAGGTGTCCGGCATCAGTTATATTTCTGACATATCGAACTTTATAACCCAAATAAAGCAGGTAACGGTAAATTAAATCGAAGGAAATAAATGTACGACAATTTCCTAAATGAACGTCGCTGTAAACTGTCGGTCCGCAAACGTACATGCCCACTTTGTCTTCGTGGAGCGGAATGAATTGTTCCTTTTTGCGGGTTAATGTGTTGTAAATATATAAGTTGGGTTCCATAACTGAATTTTAGATTTTAGATGTACGAGTTTAGATTGGGATTTAGATGCTTATTTATGATTGATTCTATTGCGAACTGTATTTATCGAGGCAACAACTATTGACAAAATTACATTTGTTTCTTTTTTGATAGTCACGACTTTTTCAAAAGCAATTAATCCACTTTCTTCCAAAACTTCTAACCAGTAAATTGTTTCATCTGCTTCCTCTTCAACAATTTTCAATTTATTGATAAAATCTGCATCCGATTCTGCTCTACAAGCTGAACGATAATTTGCACCAATAGAAGTTGAACTTCTGATAATTTTAGCTGCGATGGCTTTTGAAGATGTTTTGATTGGCAAATCATCAATAAGCTTTATTACTTCTAAACCAATACTTTTTGTTCTTTTTATTATTTCTTCCTTCATATTAAACTAACAAATACTCACTATCCAATCGTATATCTAAAATCTAAAATCATAAATTAAACTATTCCTCGTTGTTTCTTCAAACTTTCGTAAGCCTCATTAATCGAACGGAATTTCTCTGTGGCTGATTTTTTGACATCTTCACCTAATTCGTTTACTAAATCAGGATGATATTTTTTGGCCATTCGGCGATATGCTTTCTTAATTTCCTCGTCACTAGCAGTTGGTTCAATCTCCAATGATTTGAAAGCCCAATCGCGGTCCACCTGCTTCATGTAAGGTGCTTTCAACGATTCAAAATCAAGTCGGTCAATTAAAAATATTCCGGCAATACGTTGAATGGCAGCCAATTCCGATGGATGAATTTCACCATCGGCATAAGCGATATCGAATAACAAATGCAACAGTTCCAGTTTAGACGAATAATTCATATACTGGTTTACCTGCGCAGCTACCTGTGTTTCATCGATTGGTTGGTCGAGCAAATTTTTCAATATCTGAAGGGCTTCTAACGCACCTTGCTCACCAAAATTGGCCACTAAGAATTTTTTAGCCACATCCAGTTCGGCCTTCATAATTCGACCGTCGGCTTTCATAATGCATGCCATTAAAACGAGCAAACTCATTTTAAAGTCACCTTCAGTGGTGCGATTCGGACCCAAGGTATTGGTCGAAACATGAACCGATGAACTATCGAACATAGAACCAACAGCGAAACCAATCAGTGCACCAATAGGTCCGCCAAAAGCCCAACCCAGTCCGCCACCTATCCATTTTCCAAGACTTGCCATACCAACTTAATTTGAAATGTTTTTAGGGCTACAAAGATACTAAAAATTGTGCCAATAAGCCAATGTGCCAATTCTATAATATTAATTCCAGGTCTGAAAGGGTTGAAAATTATTAGCTTATTATGTATTTCAAATTATGATTTATGATTGTAAGGCAGTATCTTTGCAATTTATTTTTCTAGTCATATTATGTTTTTCATGGCCGCACCATTACGATTTTTTGATTTGCGACTTTTGCTGTCTGTTTTCGGATGGTTATTTTTTGCAGTTTCGCTTTGGGCTTTAGAAGCAGATAAACCAGATTCCACGAAAATCCATCCTATTCAGGAGGTTACAGTTACCGAAAAATACCTGAATTCGGAAGTTCGCTCTACAGCACCACTTCAGATTCTTTCGGCGAAAAACATCGAACAACTGAATGTGCTTCAGGTATCGGATGCGGTAAAATACTTTTCGGGTGTAACGGTGAAGGATTATGGAGGAATAGGTGGTTTGAAAACGGTTTCAGTTCGTAGTTTGGGAGGAAATCATACAGCGGTTAATTACGATGGCATCACTTTAACTGATTGTCAGACAGGCCAAATTGATTTGGGGCGGTTTTCGCTCGAAAATGTGGATATACTTTCGCTCAGTAGTGGACAAAGCGATAATATTTTTCAACCGGCACGACTTTTTGCTTCGGCAGCTGTGTTAAATATCAAAACACTGACTCCAAAATTCACCAGTTTGAAAAATATAAACGGCAAAATTAGCATGAAAGTCGGTTCGTTTGGCTTACTTAATCCGGCTTTGTTGCTTGAAGGAAAAATCAACAAAAAACTCACAACGTCTTTCGGTGCTGAATGGGTTTCGGCAGATGGTAACTACCCGTATACACTTCATAATGGCTCCATCGTTTCAACCGAAATTCGTAAGAATACTGATGTTCAAAATCTTCGTTTGGAAGGAACATTGTATGCCAATTTTTCAGAAAATGAAACAGGCTATATCAAAGGATATTACTACCAATCGGAACGTGGGTTGCCCGGTCCCACTATTTTGTATAATGCTGAAAGCTCCTCAAAACAACGAATTTGGGACAATGCCTTTTTCACGCAAGCACATTACGAAAAGGAGTTTTCACGAAAATGGGTTTTTCAAACCAATGCCAAATTCAACAGCGGCTATTTGCATTATTTAGACCCAACCTACCAAAACACGGATGGGAAATTGGAAAACAGTTATTTACAAACCGAATATTATGGATCAACTTCCGTTCTGTTCAGGGCGTTTGAAAATTTGTCATTTTCAGCTTCCACCGACGGTTCAATTTCGTCTTTATCTGCTGATTTGACTAATTTCGCTTTTCCGACCCGTTATTCCTGGCTTTCGGCTGTGGCTGCAAAATATGTCAGCAATCAGCTTTTAGCAACAGCGAGTTTGCTTACGACTGTGGTGTCAGAAACGCTAAAAACCGGCAATGCAACCAATAATCCTCCACAATTTTCACCATATATTAGTCTGTCAATCAAGCCATTTCTGAATGAAGATTTTCGTATAAGAATGTTTTATAAAAATATCTTTCGTTTACCGTCATTCAACGATTTGTATTATTCGCAGGTAGGCAACCGCGATTTGAAACCTGAAAAAACCAATCAATATAATCTAGGTTTTACTTATTCCAAATCAATCGAAAAATGGTTGCCGTTAATTACGCTCACTGCCGATATTTATCATAATGACGTGACTGACAAAATAGTAGCTTATCCAAACAAGGATACATTTTTCTGGACGATTCTGAATTATGGAAAGGTGGCAATCGATGGATTTGACCTGACTGTTGAATCTACTTTTCAGCCTTGGAAAAATATCGGAATTGAGCTTGGAACTAATTACAGCTACCAGCGGGCATTAATTGTAACCGACCCAACAGCACGTGATTACAATAATCAGATTCCCTATACGCCGCGTGTTTCCGGTTCCGAAAAAATTGGAGTAGAAACTCCGTGGATAAATGTTTCTTATTCACTCTTATGGTCGGGGAAACGATATGCTGTAAACCAGAACTATGCTGAAAACATGCTTCCTGTTTATTCCGACCACAGCATTTCAGTCAACAGAGATTTTAAAACGAAACATTATTTAATTCATGCCAATGTGGAAGTGCTTAATTTGCTGGATTCTAACTACGAAATTATTCGATGGTTTCCCATGCCGGGACGTTCATTCAGGGCAACAGTTTCTTTGAAATTTTAAAGCTAACTACAACTAAAAAAGCGTTGTTTCATTTATTTTGAAACAACGCTTTTTAAATAAATCAACACCGTTTTATTGTTTATCGATAATTTCAAGTGTGTCTTTTGCAATCATAAATTCTTCGTCGGTAGGAATCACCACTACTTTCACTTTCGAATTTGCTGTACTTATCAGTATTTCCTTTCCACGTGTTTTATTTAGTTCAGGATCGATTTCCACACCCATATATCGCAAGCTTTCGCATATTTTTAGACGGGTTTCGGTTTGATTTTCGCCAACACCGCCAGTAAATACCAATACATCGATACCATTTAAAGCGGCTGTGTATGAACCTATATATTTTTTAATTCTATACTCATACATATCCAAAGCTAATCTGGCACGCTCGTTTCCATCTTTAATGGCATTTTCAATATCGCGCATATCCGATGAAATTCCGGAGACTCCCAATACACCGCTGTGTTTATTGAATAAGGTGGAAACATAAGCCGCTCCAATCATCTCCTTTTCCATCAGGAATGTAACCACTCCCAAATCAATATCACCGGAGCGTGTTCCCATCATCAAACCTTCAACCGGAGTAAAGCCCATTGAAGTATCAACTGATTTTCCGTTTTCGATGGCACAAACCGAAGCACCGTTACCAATATGAGCGGTAATCATTTTAGTGTCATTGTAATCCAATCCCAGGAAGTCACAGGCACGTTTTGAAACATAACGGTGACTTGTTCCGTGAAAACCATAGCGACGAATGCCGTATTTTGTATAAAGCGAATATGGAATTCCATACATATACGCATAATCAGGCATGGTTTGGTGGAAAGCAGTATCGAAAACTGCTACCTGTGGAACTTCCGGTAGAAGTTCGTTGATAGCGTAAATACCCGCCAAATTTGGTGGATTGTGCAATGGAGCAATGTCGATACATTCCACAATTTTCTGAATCACTTCTTCGGTAATTAAAACGCTGGAGTTAAACTTTTCACCACCATGTACTACCCGATGACCTACCGCATTAATTTCTTCCAGTGATTTAATGGCACCGTGCTTTTCGCTGGTTAATACACCTAAAATGTATTCAATAGCAAGCTGATGTTCAAGTATTTCACCTTTCAGAATTACTTTCTGTCCGTCACGACGAACGTGTTTCAAAAAGGAACCTTTCATCCCAATTTTTTCAACGCCACCTGCACCCAGTTCTTCGTTGCTCTCCATATCGAGCAATTTATATTTCACGGAAGAACTTCCACAATTTAATACTAATATGTTCATTATTTTGTTCCTCCTTATTTTATAATGTTACCAAAATCATCGTAGGTATAAAATCCTCTGTTTGTGCTTACTCCAAAGTGTTTTGCACGGAAAAGTCGTAACAGTACGGGTGAAGGTTTGTATTTCAGGCTGCCGTATTCATCCCACAGATTTTCCAGCAGGCGAACGATTTTTTCAATTCCCATTTGGTCGGCAGTTCGGAAAACTCCCTGACGGTGACCGAAACCAACCGTCAATACTTTATCAATATCTTCCACACTCGAAATTCCTTCCAGCAGGATTCCGCATGCCTCGTTTAATTGTATAAGAAACATACGAACACTTACCAAGCCGGAAGATTCCATTACCGGAATAAAATCGTGCTTTATCAGTTTGGCAAATTTGCATACCTTGTCATAAGTTTCTGTGGTAGTATTCAGCCCCGGAACGATTTCAATAATTTGTGAATCAGGAACATTAGAGAGAAAATGCAAGCCGATACAACGTTCGGGATGTTCAAGTTCCGAAGCTAAATCGGTAACAATAACAGTCGTAACGTTAGATGCAATAATTGCATTTACCGACAAGACCCTTTCCAGTTCTTTAAAAACCTCTTTTCGTTGAACAATGCGTCTTTCACCGGTATTGTCGTGGTATCGTATAGCTTCAATCACAAAGTCGCAGCCGCTGAAATCTTCGTAAGCTGTAGTACCGCTTATACGGCTTAGAATAGCTTTTTTCTCGTTATCAGTCAACCCCCAGTTTGAGATTTTTTTGTCCAGTTTTTCTTCAATCCGAGCGTAAGCATTTTTAATGCCTTCTTCATTCGGTTCCAGAAAAACAACTTCCATACCATTCAAAGCTGCCGTTGTGGCAATTACGCTGCCTTCTTTTCCGCAACCCACCACACCGATACGCGAAAACAAGGTTCGCTTCCGGTTACGCTTGCTAAGTCCGTAACGTTCAATCGCTTCAATAATTTCTTCTGCCATGTTTTTATATTTAGAGGTAAGCAGTAAGCAGTAAGCAATAAGTAATTGGGCGAATATCTTGCCGTTTACCGCTTGCCGTTTGCCGCTGTATATTATTTCATTGCCTGATTTGCTGTAATTGTAATCATTTTCACGATGTCATCCACCGAGCAACCGCGTGAAAGATCGTTGATAGGAGCAGCCATTCCCTGAAGAATTGGACCAACAGCTTGTGCGCCGGAGAAACGTTCCACCATTTTATAGCCGATATTTCCGGCTTGTAAATCGGGGAAAACCAATACGTTGGCATGTCCGGCAATTTTACTCCCGGGAGCTTTGCTTTGTCCGATGGCAGGAACTAATGCAGCATCAGCCTGCAATTCACCGTCAATCATCAATTCGGGTGCAATTTCTTTGGCAATGCGGGTTGCTTCTACCACTTTATCCACTAATTCGTGCTTGGCACTACCTTTCGATGAGAAGCTCAACATGGCCACACGTGGTTCATAACCGCAAATGATACGGGCTGTATCAGCAGTACAAACGGCAATTTGAGCCAGTTCTTCAGCCGTTGGATTTGGGTTTACAGCACAGTCAGCAAAAACCAACAAGCCATTTTCACCGTATTGAGCAGCAGGGGTAAACATCAGGATAGCTCCTGAAACAACTTTAATGCCCGGTAACGTTTTTATAATCTGGAAAGCCGGACGAAGTACATTTCCGGTTGTATTTTGTGCGCCTGCCAACTCGCCATCAGCATCTCCGTTTTTAATCAACAGGCAACCTAGATATAATGGATCTTTAGCCAGTTTAGTTGCTTCTTCCTCAGTTATTCCTTTGCTTTTGCGAAGTTCGAAAAGCAAATTGGCGTAAACAGGCATTTTAGCATCTGTTTCAGGATCTAATATGGTAGCATCAGCAATGTTTGTGAGATTGTTTTCGACAGCCAGTCGGGTGATTTCAGCCGTATTTCCAATCAGGATAAGCTTAGCAGCTTTTTCTTTCAGAATAATGTCAGCCGCTTTAAGTGTTCGGATTTCAGTGCCTTCGGGTAACACAATCCGTTGCGGATTGGCTTTGGCACGAGCCATGATTTGTTCTAGCAATTCCATATATATTGATGACTTTTAACCCTTGAGAGGGCTTAAAATTATTTGTGGTTTCGAATGAGGAATTTGTTCTACGGACTGAAAAGCGATGCAAAGATAATTTATTATTCTAAAATTGCAATGTCGGGATTGCAGTTTTTTGTAATTAATTGATATTATGTCAGATTATATATTAAAAATATCATTTTTTAGGGTGATTTGATTTAAGTTTTAGACTTTTTACAAACGAATAATTATAATTCAAAACTTTTATTTTTAGTTTTTTGTATGGAATAAAGTTAGTGTTGAATAATAGTTTTTGTGCAGTAGTTCAACAAATTCTTATTTAATAATTAAGTTACATTGTTTACCAACGCTTTTGGGATGAATCTAGTCTCAGTACTGAATTCATTCTGCTGTTTTTTGGTTATTACTAAATATCAAAACAGCCCTGGTAAAGTCCCAGAGCTGTTTTGTTGTGATTGGTAAAACTGATTATTGAGTTCTAAATTTGAATATTGACAAAAAACTCAAAAATTTATTTCACACCGACTACTTCATAACCAATATTGTCTACAGCTATTTTTAGTACTTCATCGCTAATTTCTTTTGAAAGTATCAGTTTTGCAGAGTTAGAGTCCAAGTCCACTTTTGCACTTACACCATCAATGGCGTTCAGCACTTTTTCTACGCGAGCTGAGCAATGACCGCAGCTCATTCCTTTTATTTCCAATGTTTTTTCTGTCATTTTTTTACTTTTTTGATTAGTTTATCTGTTGTTTTCTGAAACCAGACAGAAATTTCTTCCGGTTTAATAGATTTTTCAATTGAATTTTGAATATTCTTGTAAATTTCATTAATCTTAATTTTTTCGATTAGAAAAGTTTTTATTGCATTAGGGATTTTATTACTAATAACAATTTTGAATCGGTTTGGTTTAATTGGTTTGATTTCAAAATCGGGTTTAAACCGTAACAACCTCAACGCGTTCAACACAACTGTAACCGAGCTAAAACTCATAGCAGCAGCGGCAAACATTGGATTTAGCTTCCATTCCAACATGCTGTAAAAAACGCCCGCTGCCAATGGAATTCCAATAATATTATAGAAAAATGCCCAAAAAAGATTTTGTTTAATGTTTAGCATCACAGCACTACTAAGGCGGAGCGTGGTGACTGCGTCCAGTAAATCGCTGCGCATTAGCACCACATCAGCCGATTCAATAGCAACATCTGTACCGGCACCAATGGCAATTCCCAGATTAGCACGGGTCAGTGCAGGAGCATCATTTATACCGTCACCAATCATAGCAACAATTCTCCCTTCGGCCTGTAAACGACTAATTTCCTTATCTTTATCCTGAGGCAACACATCGGCAATTACAGTATTAATGCCAAGTTGAGCCTGAATGGCAGCTGCTGTGCGAACATGATCACCAGTAAGCATAACCACGTCAATTCCCAGATTTTTAAACAGTTCAACAGCTTTGATGCTGGTTGGTTTAAGTACATCGGCCACGGCAATGATTCCCAAAATAGATTTTCCACAAGCAACGAATAAAGGCGTATTACCTTCATCCGCCAGTTTATCTGCCAATGCTTCAAAATCGAGCAATTTCACTTTTCGGTCGGTCATCAGTTTCAGGTTTCCAGCCAGGTAATTTTTACCGTTTATAAATCCTTCAATGCCCATTCCGGCAATAGCTTGAAAATTTTCAACAGATTGTATCTGAATTCCAACTTCATTTGCTTTCACCAATATAGCTTCTGCCAACGGATGTTCCGATGGTTCTTCCAAAGAGGCGGCTATTTTTAATAGATCATTCTCTGTAGTCGATTTGGCAGTAAAAATATGAGTAACGCGTGGTTTTCCTTCGGTCAGGGTACCGGTTTTATCCAACACAACCGTGTCAATCTTGTTGGCCATTTGGAGCGATTCTGCCGATTTGATTAATATCCCATGCTCAGCACCTTTTCCTGTTCCTACCATTATAGCTACCGGGGTGGCAAGACCGAGTGCGCATGGACATGAAATAACCAATACAGCAATACCGATAGATAATGCAAAATCAAATGGATAACCTGCCAATTTCCATGCAACACTAGCAATTATGGCAATCAGAATAACCGAAGGAACAAAGACAGCACTTATTTTATCGGCAAGTTTCGAAATAGGGGCTTTTGATGAGGAAGCTTCTTCCACCAAATGAATGATTTGCTGAAGTGTGGTGTTATTGCCCACTTTGGTGGCACGAATAGTGAAAGATCCTGATTTGTTGATACTTGCCGAAAGCACATTATCCCCTTTTTGTTTGTAAACCGGCATACTTTCACCGGTCAAAGGTGATTCATCCACAGAAGAACTGCCACTTATTACAATTCCATCAACTGGCACAAGGCTTCCCGGACGAACCATCACCATTTCATTTAATTCAACTTCTTCAACCGGTATTTCAATTTCAATTTTATTGCGGATTACGTTTGCTGTCTTGGGAGAAATATTCAACAGACGGGTAAGAGCATTGGTTGTGCGGCGTTTTGATTTTGCTTCAAGATATTTTCCCAGTGTAACTAAAGTCAGAATTGTACCGGCCGACTCAAAATATAAGTCGTTTCGATAATGAATCACAGACTCATAATATCCATTAAACAATCCATCTGTAATACGAAAAAGCGCGTAGACTCCATATAAAATGGCTGCTCCTGATCCAATTGCTATAAGTGAATCCATATTAGGAGAAGCTTTGAACAGGCTTTTTAATCCTTTTGAAAAATAATTTCGGTTAACATATATAATTGGCATAATCAGCCAAAACTGAATAAACGCATAATAAAATGAATACTCAGTACTATGAAGATACATTGGGTATGGCAACCCCAACATGTGCCCCATGGTTACATACAATAATGGAACAAGAAAGATGGAAGAAGCTACTAAGTGGTTTTTTAACTCCTTTTGTTCTTCCAATGTATAGTCGACAGTTGGTCTCGGGGCAGCTTTTTGGTCCATCTGTCCGGGGCGTACATGAGCCTCGTACCCAGCCATTTCTACCGATTTTTCAATAATATCGGGAGTCAGACTCAACTCATCAAAATCAACCGACATGGTATTAGTCAACAAGTTTACATTCACTGTTTTCACGCCGGTGAGTTTATTTACACTTTTCTCAACAGTTGCAACACAGGCTGCACACGACATTCCTGTTACATCAAATTTTTCCGTTTTCATTTTCTCAAATTACACCATTTTTTATCAGAAAACAGTCTGAAAACCATATAGTTCACATTTTCTGATTTGCTTGTGCAATTTTAGTCAAAAAGTTGAACCCGACCAAATAAATGAGTGCTTTTTATTACCTTTGCACCCAAAATTTATTGTTTTTATTCTCCGATAAATGACTCAAACAAGTATTCAGAAAGAACCTAACATACAGGAAATTGCCGATTTACTGACTGACATTGCTGCTGAACTAATGACAACAGGTGCTCATACCATGCGGATTATTCAGAATATATCGCGCATGGCATCCACGTTTGGATATTATATTGAACTTTCCGTTTTTCAACTCAGTATCATGATGACTATTACCAGTAAGGAAGATTCAACTGAACGGTTGACATTAATAAAAAAGACCCGACCACTTGCTCTCAATTTTACGATAGTCTCGGATTTGAGTGCTTTGAGCTGGGATACATTTGATAAAAATCTGACTTACGATGAAATAAAACAACGTTATCATGATATTGTCACCCGGAAACGTATGTCGAGATGGTTGGTTTTATTTTTGGTTGGTTGCGCCAATGCTGCCTTTTGTGCATTGTTTAAAGGCGATTTATATGCAATAGGATTGGTGTTTTTCGCAACCTTATTTGGATTTTTCAGTCGGCAGGAAATGGTAAAAAAACACATTAATCACCTTATTGTGTTTACTACCAGTGCTTTTATTGCATCATTATTGGCGGGTTTAGGCTATGTATTTCAGCTAGGGACAACTCCTGAAATAGCACTTGCTTCAAGTGTGTTGTTTCTTATTCCGGGTGTACCACTTATCAACTCCATTTTGGATATAATTGAAGGTCATGTACTTACGGGCATTGCCAGATTGGTTAATGCATCCAGCCTGATTGTTTGTATCGCGTTAGGATTGTTTGTCTCCATGTTGATTTTAGGACTCGAAAAACTATGAATACAACCGATTTTATACAATTGATTTTGAGAGATGCGGCATTGGCTGCTGTTGCGGCTATTGGCTTTGCCGTTATTTCCAATCCATCAAGAAAAGCTGTTGCCGTTTCAGCTTTACTGGCTGCCATTGGTCATGGATTACGCTTTGCACTTATTCATTCGCTAAAACTCGATATTTCGCTGGCAACTTTTGTGGCAGCTTCGTGCATTGGTTTGCTGAGTATATTATTTGCACGAATTATTCATTGCCCGGCAGAAGTATTTTCGTTTCCGTCACTCCTACCCATGATTCCGGGATTGTTTGCCTATCGCACCATTCTTGGACTAATCAAGTTTATGAGAACAGCTGATGTAGTCAAATCACAGGGTTATATGCTTGATTTTATGCATAATGGACTGACTACCATGTTTATTTTGTTTGCATTGGTGGTTGGAGTTTCGTTACCGGTATTGTTTTTTCCAAAAACCTCTTTTTCTGTGACCCGGAAATATTGAACTTAATTTAAAATAGCTTATTTAGCTCTCAAATACTGTTCCGGCCATTCAGCACCATCAGTTTTCAAAGCGAAATACGGATTGCGGAGCAATTCACGACCTAAGAGAACCATGTCAGCTTTACCTTCTTCCAAAATACTATTCATTAAGTCGGTAGAAGTAATAAGTCCTACGGTGGAAGTCAGAATTCCGGTTTTGCGAACGGCTTCGGAAAACTGAACCTGATAACCCGGACCAATCTGAATTTTTTGG
Source organism: Paludibacter sp. (assembly GCA_037134195.1). Classification (GTDB taxonomy): domain Bacteria; phylum Bacteroidota; class Bacteroidia; order Bacteroidales; family Paludibacteraceae; genus Paludibacter. Next base: position 15,814 of record JBAXMR010000093.1, read on the forward strand.
TCAACAATGTTTCCGCCTGATGAACAGTCAATTAAATCTACTCCTGACTTTTTGAGTATCGAAGCAAGTTTCACAGTTTCTTCCACATTCCATCCTCCTTCAGCCCAATCGGTTGCCGATAAACGAACGAACAATGGTAAATCATCCGACCAAACAGTTTTAACTGCTGCTAAAATTTCAGTAATCAACCGAATACGATTTTCAAAACTACCACCATATTCATCGGTACGCTGATTGGTAAGAGGCGACAAGAATTCGTGAATCAGATAGCCGTGAGCAGCATGAATCTCGAGAACTTTGAAACCTGCATATTTTGCTCTGAAAGCTGCTGTTTTAAACTGATCAACAATGGTCTGAATAGCCTGAACTGTCAATTCTACAGGTGCTTGTTCGTCAGTATCAAATGGAATAAGTGAAGGAGCAACTGTCGGCCAACCACCTTCTTTAACAGATATTTGTTTGCCACCAATTACCGGTGTTTGATGCGATGCTTTGCGACCGGCATGAGCAATTTGAATTCCTGCTACTGAACCATGACTATGAATAAACTCTGTAATCTTCTTTAGTTCAGCTATTTGTTCATCTTTCCACAATCCTAAATCACAAGGAGTTATACGTCCTTCGGGAGTTACAGCTGTTGCTTCGACAATTATTAGTCCAACTCCACCCACAGCCCGTGTGCCATAATGAACAAAATGCCAGTCGGAGGCAAATCCATCTGTAGCGGTGTATTGACACATGGGCGACATCCCGATACGGTTTTTGAAAGTAACCGATTTAATGATTAATGGTTGATTATGTGTTGTCATTGCTTTACATTGATTAAGCTTAAATGAATACGAACAACAAAAATGCAGAAAAAAAATGATATTATGCTTGTTGAAAGGGTTTTTATATGAAACGAGCATTAATTCAGGCGTTTAACCCAAAAATCAGATTATGCGAGTTCCATGTGTCCTTAATTTTAAAAATAATAAATAATTACATGAAAACAAAAGCCATGTAAACAGACAAGCATGACTTCAATTGTGTACTCGAGAATCTTGGTAATTCATTTTCGTTAAAGCAAAGATAAACTTAAAAAATGAGATTGAAATATAGGGGTTGAAAAAAATTACAGGATTGATTAGAAAAAAACTCAAGAGTAGTTACAGAAAAACTCCTGAATAATTGGCTAAAAACTCAAGACATTTTTTGAAGACAAAAAGGGGAAAACTAAAATACTGAAAACTAAGACGATAGAAGGGGATAAGACTGGAAGGAAAAAAACAAAATTGGACATAAAACAATATTTAGCAAGAAAGGAAGTCGTAAAATAATGTAGAATTATCCAATAATCGGTTGGATGAATGATTAATTATTTTTAGATACCTACTTTTGTAAGCAGATAAAGGTTATAACTTACGTAGAAACATGCATTTTACCGGTTTTGGGTAACAATGGGTTTTACCGAACCCGGCTAATCAAACCTACGAGCCTACATACGGTGATTTTTCACACCCTCAAATATGCAGAAACGCCTTGGTTTTCCATTTGGCAGCATAATTTGTCAAAAACATGCAAATTAGTTCTATTTTAAGTCAAAACGGTGTGTCAAATTTCAATTATTTCAGCAATTCCCCATCCTGTAATTCAATAATCCTGTCGCTGTTAGCAGCAAAATCATCATCGTGGGTAACGGTAATGATAGTTTGCCCTTTTTCACGAGCCAATTGCTTGAAAATATCGAATACAATTTTCGTATTTTTCGAATCAAGATTTCCTGTTGGTTCGTCGCCCATAATGATTGACGGATTATTTATCAAAGCCCTTGCAATAGCCACTCGTTGTTGCTGACCACCCGAAAGTTTGTTTGCAGACTTTAGAGCCTGTTCTTTCAATCCCAACAATGATAGGTTTTCCAATGCATCGTGTTCAATCTCCTCTTTCGATTTTCGTCCGAGTTTCAATGCCGGAAGCATGACATTATCCAGCGACGAAAATTCAGGCAAAAGATAGTGAAACTGAAATACAAAACCGATATTGGCATTTCTAAAAGCAGCTAATTCATTTTGAGTTTTTCCGGTTAGCAGTACATTATTTATCTCCAAACTACCTTCATAGTCGGTATCCATACTCGAAAGCACGTAAAGCATGGTAGATTTACCTGAACCTGATTTCCCTACCAACGAAAGAAATTCACCTTTTTGAACATCAAAACTAATGTTCTTCAATACCTGAAATGTTTCCGGTTCGTAGAAATATTTCGTCAGGTTTTTTACTGATAAAGCTATATTGTTGTCCATATTTTATCCTCTAATAATGGTTACGGGATCAATGTTAGACGCTTTTCGTGCCGGCAAATATCCTGCTACAAAAGTCGTAATGAGACCGAAAATGAAAGCAAGTGAGTAATCTTTAATATTATAAGTCATTGGCAGTGTTTGCAGTGTGGCAATGTGAAAAGGCACATGATTAACGCCGGACGAAATCAAAAAACCAAGTAAAATTCCGGCGATACCTCCTACAATTCCAATAACAATCGATTGAGTCAGGAATATTTCCACAATGTCTTTACTGGCGTAACCCATAGCTTTGAGAATGGCAATTTCTCGTATTTTTTCGTTCACCGTCATATTCATAATGTTGTAAATTCCGAAACCTGCTACAATCAAAATAGTAAGCGAAACTGCAATTGCAAGTATATCTCTCAACTGTGAGGTTGCTTCAAGTTGTCCATTCGAAACTTGCCAGGGTTCAACTTTGTATGGAACAAATGGTGCTATGCGGTTGGCAACTGTTCTGGCCTGATTGTAATCTTTAATATCTACCTGAATATCGGTCACATAACTCTGATTTTCGGAAAGCAACTGACGTGCCGTGTTAATACGGATATAAGCTTTGGTATTATCCACACCGGCAACCGTTGTTTTGAATATTCCAATGATTTTAAAACTTTTGGTAACGCCATCGGCAGTGGTAACTACCAGGTTATCATTTATTTTTAAGCTCATTTTAGTAGCCAAACCAATACCGATAATTGTTCCATCCGTTCGGAAATTCAAATCATTCCATTTGCCGTCTGTCATATAAGTACTGGTTTTGAACAGTTTATTTTCATTTTCCACGTCAATGCCAGAAAGTAAACCATTTACTTTGGTAGCTCCGTTTCTGAAAAATACATTAATATTCACTTGCTGAGTTGCTCCGGTAATATCTTGTTGTTTTTTCAGCAAGTCTATAATTTGTGCCGAATTCTTAATACCTTCGGTGTATTTTATGGTTTTAGCACCCCTGATATTAATAACTTCATTGGGATTGGCAGTTTCTTTCAATAAATTTGACCGGTCTTCTGGAATATCGTTGTAAATCCGAATGTGTGCCAGCGTGCTGAAGGATAAATCGGACGTAATGTTATTGACTCCATTCATAAATCCGTTCATAAAAATGTACATACTTATGCCGAAAGTCACACTCAACGTTGCCACCAGCGTTTGCCTCAATCTCGAAGTGAGGTGAGCAAAGGCAATTTTATTGTTCGTGCTTTTTATCATTGCTTTTTGCTTATTACAATCGTTTGATTTTCAGTCAATCCTGATAAAATTTCAACCCATTCGTTGTTTACAATACCTTTTTGAACAGCTACTTTTTTGCCATCTTTCAACTGAACAGAATCACCGATCAATAGAAAATTTGACGGAATAATCAGTGCGTTTTTCTTTTCTTCGGTTACGATATTGGCTTGTAATTGGGTGTTATACATTATATTTTCAGGCAATTGGGTGAATGTTGCTTCGACTATAAACGACTGATTATTGCTGTCGAAACCCGGATAAACCCGACTTACCGTGGCATTGTAGGTTTTCTGTTTTTCGGTATTGAGCGAAACCACCACTTTGTTGTTCAGTTTCACCCGCGAAATATCTTCTTCTGCCACATACAGTTTGATAATTGGATTTCCAGCACCAATTTTGGCAACTATTTCAGCTCGTTTCACAAACTCACCCTGCTTTTTGTTTACACTGATAATGAGCCCATTGGAATTCGCAGTAAGATTAAAATCTTTGTTGTTGCGTTGTTGAATTTTAAGCTGTTCAAATGTATTCGTTTCATTCAACGATAGTTGGCGTTTTAAATCCGAAAGCGATTTTTCAAGAATGGAAACATTGCTTTTCGACGATTCATACTGCAATTTTATTTTATCATAATCGACTTTTGAAACTGCATCTGTTTTTATCAGATTTGCATACCGATTAAAATTTGTTTCGTCATTTTGAAGTTGGTTTTTTGCTTGCGAAATCTGAATTTTTAGTTGTTGGATTTGTGCAGAGTTTGCATCGTTTTTTGATTTAGCATCTGAATAATTAGCTGTGGCCGTGGCATATTGAGCAGATTGAACTTCGTTAGAAAGCAAAAACAAGGACATTCCGCTTATAACTTTATCGCCTTCTTTGACCAGCGATTTATTCAGATATCCGTCAGCTGCCGAAATAACCAAATATTCGTCGTTATTGGCTATAAATCCGCTGGCAAAAACAGCATCTAAAATGTCTTTTCGTTGTGGTTTTGTTTCCTGATTGTGTGAACACGAAGTGGCGAAAAATACTATAAGTGTTCCAAAAA
>JBAXMR010000094.1:0-20245 GCA_037134195.1 Paludibacter sp.
AATAGTATTTGCTAAGACCGAATTCGGATGGTCAGCATGCTCCGTTTTATCCACAAATGAGAGTGAGTAAGCAATTACTTAGGTTTGAATAACTAAGGGATATAGAAATATTAAGTATTAAATCCGAACTACATGTTACAAGCAAAAGATATTAAAAGCGCATCTCCCTCTCCTTTGGAGAGGGCTGGGGTGAGGTACGTTTCCACCCGCAACTCCTGCAAACTCTGCGCTCCGCTGGGTGCGTCGATGGTATTCAAAGGCATTGAGGGCTGTGTGCCGCTTATTCATGGTAGTCAGGGTTGTGCCACCTACATCCGCCGCTACATGATTAGCCATTACAAAGAACCGGTTGATATTGCTTCAAGCAATTTCAGCGAAGAAACAACCGTGTACGGCGGAAGTAAAAACTTTATTACGGGTATTAAAAACATTATCAAACAATATAAACCGAGTGTGATCGGTATTGCTTCAACTTGTCTGTCGGAAACAATTGGCGAAGATATTCCGGGGCATATCCGCAATTTCAAAGAAAACTTTGAAGGACCGGCCAAAGCAATTCCAACCTTTATCAATGCTTCTACGCCCAGTTATTGTGGAAGTCATGCCGAAGGATTTCACAATACCGTGCTGGCAACAGTTCAAACATTGGCTGAACGTGAAAAAACCGATGATTTGCTTACTATTTTCCCAGGAATGATTTCACCGGCCGATATTCGTTACATCAAAGAGTTGTTGGACGATTTTGGAATAAAATATATCCTGTTTCCCGATTATAGCGAAACATTGGACAATGAATATACTTCGGAATACCAACTGATTCCAACAGGTGGAACACCTGTCTGGAAACTGAGTAAAATGGGAAATTCGAAAGCGGTAATCGAATTTGGAAGTGCCTTCAATAAAGGTGTAAACAGGGTGAAAAACTCTGGTTCATTACAAACAGCCGGCGAATGGCTGGAGTCTACATTCTATATAAAAAATAATCCTATGCCATTGCCAATAGGCATTGAAGCCAGTGATAAATTCATGGAAACATTGAAGCAAATAAGTGGAAATGAAATTCCTGAAAAACACCGCAAAGAGCGCGGACGACTGGTAGATGGATATGTGGATGCTCACAAATATGTATTTGGCAAAAAAGCATTACTCTACGGCGAAGAAGATTTTGTAACAGCCATGGCCGATTGGTGCAGAGAGATTGGTGTAGAGCCATTTTGGATAAAAGGAGCTGATTTTGAAACATTACGCGAGAAGTCTGAAGAATTTAAACCTGACTTTGTATTGGGTAACAGCAAAGGATATTACATTGCCCGGGAACGGAAAATCCCATTGATACGCGTAGGTTTTCCCATTCACGACCGCTTCGGAGCAAACCGAATGCATCACCTGGGTTACCGCGGCACACAGGAACTATTCGACCGCGTGGTAAATGCACTGATAGAATACAAACAGGAGAATTCGCCAATAGGGTATAAATACTTATAATTGACCATTAGACCATTTACAATTGACCATTTAAAGTAGTGGTTGAACAGATAGTAAATGGTAAATGAATAAATAGTAAATGAAAGATTATGGAAATGACCGAAGAAAGAAAACAAGCACATCCTTGTTTCAACGAAGAAGCAAAGCATACCAATGCACGTGTTCACCTGCCAGTAGCTCCAAAGTGTAACATACAGTGTAATTATTGCAATCGCAAATACGACTGCGTAAACGAGAGTCGTCCGGGTGTAACATCTTCGGTATTGGCTCCATTCCAGGCCGTTGAGTATTTAAAAGATTTAGATGGACGTATTGAGAATTTGGCTGTAATTGGTATTGCAGGCCCCGGCGATCCGTTTGCTAACCCCAAAGAAACGCTGGAAACTATGCGTCGTGTTAGTAAAGAGTTTCCCGAAAAATTATTCTGTCTTTCTACAAACGGACTTGATTTAGAACCTTATATCGACGACATTGCAGAGGTGAATGTATCGCATGTTACACTTACTATCAATGCTGTTGACCCCAACATAACCGCTCAGATTTACAAATGGGTTCGGTTTGAGAAAAAAGTGTACCGTGGTGTGGAAGGTGCAACCATCTTGTTGGAACGCCAATTGGCATGTATTCCTAAATTGAAAGCCCGTGGAATTACCGTAAAAATCAATTCCATTATTATTCCGGGTATCAACGAAGATCATATTCCTGAAGTTGCACGGGTGTGTGCTGAACTGGGTGCCGATGTTATCAACTGTATTCCACTTATTCCAACAGCCGAAACGCCATTTGAAACGGTAGACAAACCCGATACAAAAATGATTTTCAAGGTGCGTACACTGTGTTCCGATCACTTGAAGATAATGAGCCATTGCGCACGCTGTAGAGCCGATGCTGCCGGATTACTCGGACAGGATTTAAGCGAAACACATGTATTGCTAAAAGAATATTCTTCACGTACCGAACAAATGGACATTGCTAACCGCCCTTATGTTGCCGTGGCAACCAACGAAGGTTTATTAGTGAACTTACACCTGGGAGAAGCTATGAAAGTCTATATTTTTGAAGAAACAAAGAATGGATATAAAAACGTTGAAGTACGGGAAATGCCACCAAAGGGAGGCGGCGACTTACGCTGGTTGAATACGGCTCGTGCATTGAAAGATTGTCGTGCAATCTTGGTAAGCGGTGCTGGTGAGAACCCCAAATCAATGCTTAATAATTGTGGGGTACGAGTAGTGGAAATGACCGGACTTATTGACGAAGGACTGGAAGGCGTGTTCAAAAACAAAGCAATTCGTTCCATTGCCAAACCTGACGCATTCAAATGCGGTACAGGCTGTAAAGGCGAAGCAAAAGGATGCGGTTAAGCAATTAATAATTAATAATTCACAATTAATAATTTTGAGTTTACTTGTTTACTCGTTTTCAAAAAAACTTGTAACTCATAACTTGTAACTCGTAACTAAAAAAATATGAAAAAGCCAGATTATCACATTTTAGTATGTAACTCATTCAGAATTGCAGGTGACGCACAAGGTGCATGTAACAAAAAAGGAGCAACTGATTTGCTTCAGTATCTAACCGAAGAAGCTTCAGATCGTGGTTTAGACGTAGCAATAAGCTGTACAGCTTGTCTCAACGTTTGCTCACAGGGGCCGGTATTGGTAGTTCATCCAAACAACTACTGGTATGGCGGAGTAGAATCAGAAGCCGTTATCGACGAAATTCTCGACGCTTTGGAAGAAGGCGAACTTTGCGAAAAATATTCTATTGCAGACTAAAAACATTGACTATTTTTTCATTTACTATTTACTATTTCTTTATTGAATTAGAAATAAAGTAAATTGAAAATGACTTGGTCTTTCTTCAATAGTAAATAGTACATGGAAAAATGGTAAATGAATTAAATAGTAAATGACTCCATACTTTATCGACACCACACTCCGCGACGGAGAACAAGCCCCGGGCGTTGTTTTCTCGTTTTCCGAGAAGCTACGAATAGCCGCGTTGCTCGATGGAGCAGGCGTGCCCGAACTGGAAATTGGTACTCCGGCAATGGGCGAAACAGAAATTGAAGAAATTCGAAATCTGTGTCGTATGGGGTTTAAATTCAAAACTTTGTCGTGGTGTCGTGCCAATAAACATGATATTCTGTGTGCATCGCGTGCCGAAACCAATGGCGTTCATATATCGTTTCCGGTCTCTCCCATTCTGATGAAAGCAATGGGCAAAGACAAAAATTGGGTAATAAGCCAATTGATTGAATTATTGGAATTTTCATTGCCGAAATTCGATTATGTCACGATCGGTGCGCAGGATGCTTCACGAGCCGAAATAAGTTTTTTGAAAGAGTTTGTATGCACAGCAAAAGCGTTTGGTGCTTCGCGGGTTCGGTTGGCCGATACGGTAGGAATATTGAATCCTATCACCACCTTTGAGCTGATTTCGGCTATTCGAAGTGTAGAAGCCGAGCTTCCGCTGGAAATTCATGCGCACAACGACCTTGGAATGGCAACTGCTAATACATTGGCAGCCTATATGGCCGGTGCAAACTGCCTGAGCACAACCATCAACGGACTTGGCGAACGAGCCGGAAATGCTCCCATGGAAGAAGTGGCTATGGCATTGGAACTGAGCGCCGGAATCAATAGTGGTTTGCGTACCGAAAGTTTTGCGGAGCTCAGCGCTTACGTGGCTCAGGCATCGAACCGTACGCAGAGTGTCAGCAAACCAATTACAGGAAGCTGCGTATTGACCCACGAGAGCGGTATTCACACCAACTGCCTGCTGAAAGACCGAAAAACCTATCAGCTTATTTCGGCTGAAAGTGTTGGACGAAAAGAAGATGATTTCCTGATTGGCAAACACAGCGGAAAAGCTACATTAATACATTATTTGAATGAAGCCCACTTACCCATTGATGACAATGTGTGCAAGCAACTACTTTCAGATATAAAAGAAAAAGCAGAAACGTTGAAACGTTCGCTTTCAAAAGAGGAACTTTTCGGACTTTATACTGAAATAAAAAGAAGCCCCCTAAATGCCCCGAAGGGGGACTTTAAGAATGCTTTATCAAAAAAATATGCTCGAAAAATATAAACTTGGTCTTCAAGTCCCCCTTTGGGGGATTTAGGGGGCTTTTAATAATAAATTAATTATGTCACAAGCAATAATCCCTGACGATGAAATGCGCACATTGGCCATTTCGAGTTTACAATATGCAAACGGGTTTTATAAAACCTTGTCGAACAGTTTAAACAGCGAGAAATCGCGTTTCGATAACGATATGCTTTATAATCTGGCTGTGATTGCTGTTGAGAAATACTTTGTAGGACTTATGGCACGTTACGACTGGAATGCCACACATCACATGCCCATAGCACTTTACAAAGAAGCGTTGGAATTTGAACCAAAACTTACCGATAATATGAAACAAACGGCCATTTTGGTGGGAAAATTCGAGGCCATTTGCTCCTTGGAAGGCTTTGGATATCGAACACCAACTAACGAAGATTTGGAAGCTATGACCGGTGGAATAAAAGAAATTAAAGAATTAGTAGAACAACGGATTGCTGAAATTTGAACTCATTTAAAATAAAACAGCTATGAATACAACAAAGAAAAGAGAATCGAAATCGACTAAAGCACCAAAAGTTCCTTTTTATGATTTGGAAATGGTTCGGTTTCTTATCAAAGATGGCTGTGGATTGGATATAGCGTATGCATTCGAAGATTTAGTGTTTTCAGAACATGGAATTTTCATCCTTCAATTTGTGGGTGAGTCCAGTCAAAATCTGTTCTGTTGGTTCAATAAAAATTGTTTTGAAAATGATAGGAAAACCATGTTTGCTTCGTTAATGAAGTCTGCAAATCTGAATGGTTTTGAATTGAACTATAAAGGTAAGTTCAGTATGACTCAACAAGAAAACAGCGAGGAAATAGACTTACATTTCGAAAAGGAGAGCATTTAAATCATTTTCTGAAAAGTGTAAACCATGCTTTTACTTCTTTCACTCTGCCTGCTTGTTCGTAGGTTTGGCATTTGAGTTCCAATACCCGAAAGGCATCGTCAATCTCATCGGGTGTAAAAGCCATCTCGATTTTAGTAAGGCTATCTAATAGTTCCTCTTGCGATTTATTGGCGTAGCATGATTTCCGGAAATCCGTATCTGAATCAACTTTGGATATGAAATTTATGGCGTTTTGAAGACTCATCTTTTGATTTACAATTTAATTATTCACTAGTTACTATTGATTCGATTTACGATTTCTTCTCCTCGTCACAATCCTGTTTACAATCACCACACTCTCCCCCACAAATAGTTGCATTTTTCATTGCAGCTTCCATATCAAACGGAATTAATTCGTTATTTACGTAAAAGTGTATGTTGAGATCCAAAACATCTCCATTCGATTTATAAACTTCAAATCCTTTATTTACCAATACTTTAAGAGCCATTGGATGAATTTGTCTGGTAATTATAGTTGAAATGTTTCTTTCTTCAAATGCAGGAAGTAATTCGCCCATATTGGGAGCCAAATCAAGAGTTTTCATCCAGGTGGTTTCATGTAAAATCGGGTCGAAAATGCATATATCACCTGTTACACTCAGTCCTCCTGCAATGGTGTTCTTGTGCAAATTCAAATCAACAATTGGAATGGCAATCTTCATAATTCAAAGTGTTTTGTCCAAAAAAGCATTGTGGGCTTACATTCCTCAAACCCCAGACTTTTATAAAGACCCTGAGCAACAAAATTATCTTCGCGTACTTCCAGAGTTATTTTGCAGTATTTCCGCTCATTTGAAATGGAGATAAGTTCTTGCATTAAGTTATTAGCAAGTCCTTTGCCTCTGTAATCAGGATGAATAAAAAAGTCATGAATGTTCAGATAAGGCTTTACTTTAAATGTGGAAAAGTTGATAAAACAGGTTGCCAAACCGACAATCACCTCATCTAATATCTCAAAAAGGACAAAACAAGAAGGATGATTTGCCAATCCATCCACCAATCGCAATTGTTGTAATTTGTTCAATGGAGGTACATCGCCCATTGGATCAGTCATATACATATTCAGCAAATCAGCCAATGCAACTAGATGCGATGGATTTTCAAAATCACAAAATTCAAATGCTATCGGGTTCATATATTTGCTTTGTCTTTTCTTTCTACCAACTATTAACTATAAACTAAACTTTAAACCTTTTCGGGTCAATTTCATATTTTTTAATCCGAATTCCCATCATTCGTTCGGTAATCCCCAGTTGTTCAGCTGCTTTGGCTCCGTTTCCTTTGGTCGATATCAAAGCATCCATGATGATTTGTTGCTCCATTTTTCCTAAAATGATATCCAGAGTTCCGCTTTGCATGGTTTCCGAAGTGGATGCAGTTTGAAGTGAAGCTGGTAGATTGTGTGTTCGGATAACTGAATCTGTGCTGAGAATACAGGCTCGTTCAATGCAATTTTCCAACTCACGGATATTCCCCGGCCAATGATAAACCATCAAGGTGTCGATAGCCATTGTGGTGATTCGTTTAATATTTTTGCCGTGACGCTTGTTAAATTTATCAATGAAAAAATCAGCCAATACAGGAATATCATTGATGCGTTCTCGCAGTGATGGAATGTAAATCGGGAAAACATTGATGCGGTAATATAAATCTTCACGAAATTGATCTTTTTCAATCAAATCTTCAAGATTACGGTTAGTCGCACAAAGTATCCGAACATCAACTTTAATTGGTTTCGTACTTCCAATTCGTTCAATTTCACGTTCCTGTAACACCCGTAGGAGTTTAACCTGGGTGGAGGCCGGAATATCGCCAAATTCATCCAAAAAAATTGTTCCGCCGTTTGCTGCTTCAAACCGACCAATTCTGGTGTTAGATGCTCCGGTAAATGAGCCTTTTTCGTGACCAAATAATTCGCTTTCAATCAGGCTTTCTGGTAAGGCGGCACAGTTTACTTTGATAAATGGTTTGGTTTTACGTGCACTGTTATAATGAATGGCATCAGCCACTAATTCTTTCCCTACACCACTTTCACCTCGTATTAAAACAGTGGCATCAGTCATGGCCACACTGTCAATCAACGAAAAAACTTCGTTCATTTTGCCCGAATTCCCTTTAATCCTGTCGGGCATAATCCTGTTTCTAAGTTCACCACGTAGATTATTGTTTTCGTTTCGCAGTTGTTCCATTTCTTCGGCATATTCCTGTCTGCGACGCATTGTACGACCTATCATCGATCCTACAATTTTCATTAAACGTAAATCGTAGTCAAAATTGACCATACGTTTATAAACCTTATGAAGACTCAATGTGCCAATAATCTCATCTTTATAACGTATTGGAGAGCAGATAAATGAAACATCGTAACCATCTATTGTGGTTGCAGCGTTTGTCAAATTCAGAAATTCGTTTGAGATAGCAATCTTTGGCAATAAAACATTATCACCAGTTTTAATAACCCGCCCAATTATACCTTTTCCAATTTGATATATAGCCTCTTTCTTTTCTTTTTCAGTAATTCCAAAAGATCCTTCAATTGTAATTTTTGAATTTTCGCGATTTAAGATGGTGAGGATAATTCGTTCCGCCCTCAAATGTTCTGCCAAAATACGAATTACTTCATCCAGGTCAATCTCTTTATTACTTAACAGAGAACTTAACTCGAGTAGAACCTCCAACTCTTTGGCTCCGTAGCAATCGGAACCATTATACTTACATAATGTATCCATAAATAAACCCTTTCTATACTTTTTGATAGCATATTTAAAAAACTATTATACCTTTGTTTGCAAAATTACAAATTATTAAATCATTATGTTACATATTATACACATTAATCTATATTTTAATGTTAATCATTTCATATTCGCATAATAACGACTAAATAATTGAATATATATAAGCATTTTGATTTGAATTGTTCATTTATTATTGAAGTCATCAAGTATAAACTGAAATGTGATTAAAAAAAAAAATGTACTTTTGTGCGCAAACCCTATAAAACACAACTATAAAATATGATTCTGAACTATATCTGGATTGGTTTTTTGCTTATCGCTTTCGTTGTAGCCTTTGTACAGCTAATTTTATTTGGGAATACGCAGATTTTTTCGGATATAATGACTGCAGCATTTGGTTCCGCAAAATCAGGTTTTGAAGTTTCTCTGGGCTTAACCGGAGCTTTATCGTTATGGTTGGGTGTGATGAAAATCGGAGAAAAAGGCGGAGTACTTGAACGTTTATCGCGAGTTGTTGCTCCATTTTTCGTCAAAATATTTCCTGAAATCCCCAAAGGTCATCCGGCACTGGCAAGTATGTTTATGAATCTATCTGCCACTATGCTGGGACTAGATAATGCTGCCACACCAATGGGGCTGAAAGCCATGCGAGAAATGCAGGATTTAAACCCCGAAAAAGATAAGGCTTCTAATTCCATGATATTATTTCTGGTACTCAATACGGCCGGATTAACATTAATTCCGGTTAGCGTATTGGTTTACAGAGCTCAACTTGGAGCAATTAATCCTGCTGATGTTTTTATTCCTATATTATTAGCCACATTTATAGCTTTCGTTGCCGGACTAATAAGCGTAGCAATAATTCAGAAAATTAATTTATTCAACCGCGTGGTAATGGGTACGTTGGGGGGAATTTCACTTCTGATTGTTGGAATTATCTATTTTCTGAGCGGTTTGCCCAAAGAACAAATTGCTCAATATTCTGGTTTTGCAGCCAACTTCATACTTTTCTCTATTATTATCAGCTTCATTACCATGGCATTAATTAAAAAAATTAATGTGTACGATGCTTTCATTGAAGGTGCAAAAGAAGGATTTCAGGTTGCCATAGGAATTATTCCATATCTGATTGCGATTCTGGTTGCTATCGGCATGTTTCGGGCTTCGGGAGCAATGACTTTTCTGGTTGATGGAATTCGCTGGCTGGTATCGCTGACCGGTATTAATACCGAATTTGTGGATGCATTGCCAACTGCTTTAATGAAACCACTTAGTGGCAGCGGTGCTCGCGGAATGATGATTGAAACCATGAAGTTGCATGGTGCAGATTCCTTTGTGGGTAGACTTTCAAGTATTATTCAGGGATCAACAGATACCACTTTTTATATTATAGCTGTTTACTTTGGTTCGGTGGGAATAAAAAACACCCGATATGCTATTCTTTGCGGACTTTTTGCGGATTTAGTGGGTATTACAGCCGCTATTTTACTGGGATATTTATTTTTCCATTAAATTAATATGATACAATACATTGCCGAAGACATAAAACTTCCTGCGCTTGAAAAGCAGAAAATAAATCGCTGGATAATAGAAATAGCCTCTGAATACAAAAAAAAAATTAGCGATTTAGCCTATATTTTTTGTTCAGACGAGCGCATTCTTGAAGTCAACAAACAATACCTGAATCACGATTATTACACTGATATCATTACGTTTGACTATAGCGAAAATAGTATTGTTTCAGGTGATATCTTTATTAGTCTGGATACCGTCCGGTCAAATGCAGAAGAATTTCAAGTCAGTTTTGAGGAAGAATTAAAAAGAATTATGATTCATGGTGTTTTACATTTGTGCGGTCAGGATGATAAGACGCCTGAATTAAGAGTTCAGATGACTGAAAAAGAAAATAAAGCACTTCAAAAGTTCCCTGATTAAATGGATTTTAAGCAATTTAATGATGTAACTATGCCTTTTGCTACAATGTCAGTAATTTTGCAATAATAAGTTAAATAAAGTACTGTGTTTAAGGGCTTTTTATTGTCATTGAAAGAATATCATTACTTTTGTTGCTGCTTTTTAAAATGATCAATAAAATTAAAACAAAAAAAATCCGTTTTATAATCTGATTACTTTTGATCATTGAAAAATATGAAACTGAGACTAATTAGATTATTGATTTTATGTATTTTAGCTTTTAATACAATTGGGTTAAATGCCCAGGTATTTGATGATATAAAACTGGATAAAACGGATTACAAGGCTGAGATAGGTATAAGTGGAGGTTGTGGCTATTATTTAGGTGATGCAAACAATAAGTTGTTTAATAACTTACAAGCTGCAAACGGAGGATTTTTCAGATACAGAATAGATAATCGGATTGCAATTAAAGCAGATATATTGGGTACGGTAGTTTCTGGTGATAGCTTTAGCCAAAATTCAGTATTAACAAGCGATTTGACATTAGAATATAATTTTTTTGAACTGGAACAAAATCCATATAAAAGAATGAGTAAAATTTACTCACCTTATTTGATGTTTGGAGGTTCATTTTTAAATTATTCTTACGTTCTTAACCCCGGACTGACTTTCGGTCTTGGCATGAAGTTAAAGCTTGGTAATCGCTGGAATATTAATTTACAATGGTCTAACAGATTATTGTTTGCTGATAATCTTGAAGGAAATTCAAAATACAATAACACAAACGGGCTTAATGGCTTTAATGTTTTCAATAATGATTTACTGTCAACATTAACAGTTGGTATTAGCTTAGATGTGTGGAAAAAAGAATGTGATTGCATAAAAGCAAAATAAAATTCAGACTAGAAAAGTACAAATGTCATCACTAAGAGATAAAATTAATAGTTCAAATTTACCAAAGCACATTGCTATCATTATGGATGGTAATGGACGATGGGCGGCTGAACATGGTTTCGACCGGATTATTGGTCATCAGCATGGAGTTACTTCTGTGAGAGAAATTACTGAGGCAGCAGCTGAAGTTGGGATTGGGTATTTAACTCTTTATACTTTTTCTACTGAAAACTGGGGTAGACCACAATACGAAGTCGATGCACTGATGGAACTCTTGATAGACACTATTGAAAAAGAAACTCCTACATTACATAAAAACAATGTACGCTTGATGGCCATTGGTGATTTGGACAGACTTCCGGGAAATGCCAAAGAAAAGCTATTGCGTTGCATTGAACATACATCAAAAAATACCGGTTTGGCATTAGTGTTGGCATTAAGTTATTCATCACGTTGGGAAATAACCAATTCTTTGAAAATAATTGCCATGGAATTAGAATCTGGTAAAATTTCAGTTGATGATATTAACGAGCAACTTATAAGTGAAAATTTGACTACCAAAAATATACCTGATCCTGATTTGCTAATCAGAACAAGTGGTGAAGAGCGAATAAGTAATTTCCTGCTATGGCAGATTGCTTATGCTGAACTTTATTTTACTCAAACTCATTGGCCCGCATTCCGAAAAGAGAGTTTTTACGAAGCAATTATTGATTTTCAACAACGCGAACGTCGATTTGGCAAATAAAAACTCCTGAAAATTCTCATTACTCCCGACACTAAAATAAATTATGCAATACAAACTGCTCTCGCTAATTACCTTGTTCTTTATTTTTAGCCAATATACACAGGCTCAATCTGTTACAACAAACGATACCACAAGTTTACCTATCATTGAGTATTCAACGGCAAATCCAAAATATGAAATAGCTGAAATAACGGTTTCAGGGGCAGCAAATTATGAGGATTTTGTCCTTATCGGTTTCTCTGGGCTATCTGTTGGTGACCAGATAAATGTTCCTGGCGATGCAATTACCAATGCTGTGAAACGGTTTTGGAAGCAAGGACTTTTTGCTGATGTAAAAATTTATGCCACTAAAATAAAAGATGGTAAAGTTTGGCTGAATATAGCATTGAAAGAACGTCCGAGAGTATCAGACATCAAATATGTGGGACTAAAAAAGACCGAAATTGAAGAATTGGAAGCTCGCATAGGTATTGTAAAAGGGAATCAAATTACACCCAATATATCAGATAAGGCTAAGAAAGTGATAGATAAATACATGGAGGAAAAAGGATATTTGAATGTTGCAATTGATGTATTTCAGAAAAACGATCTTGCAAAGCCCGGATTTGTTATAGTGGAAGTGAATGTAGATAAAAAACAAAAAACTAAAATTCATAAACTTACCTATTATGGAAACGTTGCCCTGACCCACAATCAGATTAACAGGGTAATGAAAAAAACCAATGATAATAATATCCTGAATTTTTTCAGAACCAAAAAATTTGTTCGGGAAGAATATGATAAAGATAAAAAAGCACTTATTGATAAATACAATGAAATTGGTTATAGGGATGCTTATATTTCCTCTGATAGTGTTGTACCTTACGATGAAAAAACGGTAGATGTGCATATTACTGTTTTTGAAGGCAAAAAATATTATTATCGAAATATAAAATGGATAGGGAACACCATTTATCCCTACGATTATCTAAATGTTATATTGAATATCAAGAAAGGTGATGTGTACAATCATAAAAGTTTGATGGCCAGACTCGAATCAGATGATGATGCAGTGGCAAAATTGTATCAAAATCGTGGTTACCTTTTCTTCCAGATTGATCCTGTTGAAGTACATATTGATGGTGATTCAATTGATTTTGAAATGCGTATGTACGAAGGTAAACCTGCAACCATTAACGAAATTGGTATCAAGGGAAACAGTCGAGTTTATGAACATGTTGTTCGTCGCGAACTGCGTACTAAACCCGGTCAGCTCTATAGTCAGGATGATATCATGCGTTCATTGCGTGAATTGGCACAGATGGGTCATTTCGATCCTGAAAAAATCAAACCGGACATTCAACCCGACCCCGAAAATGGTACTGTAAATATTAATTATGAATTGGAAACCAAAGGTAGTGATCAGGTAGAATTTTCTGCCGGTTGGGGATCTACAGGTATTGTGGGAAGTATCGGACTGAAATTCAGTAATTTTGCTATTCAGAATCTGTTCAAACCAGAAACTTACCGTATAGTTCCACAAGGCGAAGGTCAAACATTATCTTTAAATGGTAGAACAAATGGTCAGTCTTATACTTCGGTAAGCCTTTCATTTTTAGAACCATGGCTTGGTGGTAAACGTCCTAATTCACTTTCAGCATCCATTTACTATTCAGCACAGGCAACCGTAAGCGACCGATATTCATCTAATTACAGTAATTACATCAATCAAATGTATAGTGGGTATGGTAGCAGCTATGGTAGCAGTAGTTACAGTACACTTTATCAAAGTGAAATTGACCCAAATAAATATATGCGAACTTTGGGAGCTTCGCTTGGTTATGGAAAACGTCTGAGTTGGCCGGATGATTACTTTGTGTTTCAAGGCGAACTTTCTTATCAATTATTTATGTTGAGTAAATGGTATTATTTGCCGCCACTTACTGATGGTAATTACAATAATTTCAACATAAACTTAACAATAAGTAGAAATTCAATAGATAATCCTATTTATACTCGCAGAGGTTCAGCATTTTCGCTTGGATTGAAAATTACACCGCCTTATTCTGTTTTAAATGGTGGAAAAATTAATGGGAAATTATATTCAGATGAAACACTGTCAAATGCAGACCGTTATAAATTCCTTGAATACCACAAATGGACTTTTTCAGGAAAAATGTTTACTCCTCTTACCCCGGATGATAAATTGGTATTGATGGGACGTGTAATGTTTTCTTACTTAGGTCATTATAACGAAAATGCACGTTCACCGTTCGAGACATTTTATATGGGTGGCGACGGAATGTCGAGCTATACAAGCTACGGTACTGATTACATATCCATGCGTGGATATTCAAACGGCACTTTGACTCCTTACGACTCTAAAATTAAAACCAACGTGGGTTATTTATATAATAAATTCACAATGGAATTACGTTATCCATTATCTTTAGAACAATCAGCAACCATTTATGCGTTGACATTCCTCGAAGCCGGTAATTGTTTTAATCAAATGTCGAACAAAAATGACAATGGCTACAATCCGTTTGACCTGAAACGTTCGGCAGGAGTTGGGGTGCGTATTTTCTTACCAATGTTTGGAATGATGGGTATAGACTGGGGGTATGGATTTGATAAGGATAATACCGGTAAAATCAGTGGTAGTCAGTTCCACTTTGTACTTGGACAGGAACTATAATTAGTTATAAGCCCCCTAAATTTCCCCAAAAGGGGACTTTAAAACTACTTTTTAAAAGATTTTGTATTAATAATTGAAATTATTTTTTTAATCATTAAAAATATGAATCACAAAAATTATCAAATTAAAAAACAAGAAGAAGGTCTTACTCCCATTTTGGGGGCTGGGGGGCTAAAAAAACTCATTATTTCGCTCTGTTTATTAGCAGGATTTAGTTTTGGGTTGAACGCTCAAAAGTTTGCCATGGTGGACATGGAATACATTATGAAAAATATCCCTTCGTACGAAACTGCAAACGATCAGTTAACCCAGATTTCTAAAAAATGGCAGTCCGAAGTGGATATTCAAATGCAGGATGTACAAAAAATGTACAAAAACTATCAAACAGAATTGGTATTTCTTTCTGACGACATGAAAACAAAACGAGAAGAAGAAATTGTTACGAAAGAAAAAGCCTCACAAGAACTTAAACGTAAATACTTTGGACCTGAAGGTGAACTTTTCAAAAAACGTCAAAGTTTAATGAAACCAATTCAGGATGAAGTTTATAATGCTATACAGGAAATAAGCAAAGAAAAAGATTTCGACCTTATTTTTGATAAAAGTTCGGCTATGAGCGTAATTTTCACCTCTCCAAAATTAGATATCAGCGATACAGTGCTTCAAAAATTGGGATATTCGAAATAATTTCATAAATTTGCAAACATTTTTTTTCAGAATAATATAAACTCAAAATAAATTAATAAACATGTTAAAAAAAATCGTTTTAATTTTAATTTGCGCAATTCCAATGAGTATGATGGCGCAACAGGAAACCAAATTAGGTCACGTAAATTTTCAGGAAATCTTTACAGCATCGCCTGAGCAAGCTTCAATTCAAAAAGCTTTGGATGAACAGAGCAAAGAATATGAAAGTGAACTAGCCAAAATGAATGAGGAATTTAATGCTAAATTAAAAGAATTTCAGGACAAACAAACTACAATGCCTGAAAGTATCAAACAAACCCGTCAGAGCGAATTGCAAGATATGCAACAACGTATTCAGACTTTACGCCAGACTGCAAGTGCTGACCTGGAAAAGAAGCAACAAGAACTTGCTGCTCCTGTAATGGCTAAAATTAATAAAGCTATTGGAGAAGTTGCAGCTGAAGGAAAATTTCTGTACATTTTCAACTATCTGCCACAGGTATTTATATATCAGGCACCTGATGCGAATGATGTAACTGCATTGGTTAAGAAAAAGTTGGGTTTAGACAAACCTGCTCCTAAAGCAGAAGTAAAATCAGCTGAAACTAAAGCTACTGAAACCGCAAAACCTAATGAAGTAAAACAGACTAAGACAAAAAAATAAAGTCTATAAAAACAATAATAAAAAAGACTTTGATGAATTCATCAAAGTCTTTTTTTTAATAAAATAATCCAGCATTATGACAAAAAAAATTGTAATTATAATCCTTTGTACCATTTCGTTGAGCATTGCAGCTCAGGACTGTAAGTTTGGTCATGTAAATACGGTAGAGATACTTTCGCAGATGCCTGAAAAAGCAACTATTGAGAAAACAATTAGTGACTTAAGTAGTCAATGGAACAGCGAAATAAGCAAGTTACGTGACGAGTATTATAGTAAAATCAAAGAATATCAGGAAAAACTAACTAAAAACATGCCTGAAAGCATTAAGGCTGCCCGTCAGAGCGAAATTGCTGAACTTGAAAAACGAATTGCCACTACACAAAAAACTGCTAACGACGATTTGCAAAAAAAACAACAGGAATTGTTTGCTCCGGTAATTGAAAAGGTAAAAAAAGCTATCAGTGATGTCGGGGATGAAAATGACTTGCTCTATATTTTCGATAAAAGTACTCAAGGTATTATTTACCAATCACCCAAATCAAACGATATTACTGATTTGGTAAAAGCAAAACTTGGACTAAAATAAAAACAGAAAGTTAGAATAGAATACTTTTGATATTCAACTAAACTATAATCAAAAATTTCGAAAAAATATTATTGACAAATAAAATACCTATTATCAATGTCGTTTAGATAAGCGATTTCAAATTTAAGCAAGATACAAATAAGGGAATAAGGGTATTTTTGCTTGTTTAATTTTATCTACTAAGGGCTTAAATCCCTGATTTATATTGATTCTTAACCCTTAGTAGAGAGAATAAACTACCTGATTTCCCCCTTATTTATTTTTAATGCTTATCTAAACGACATTAATACCTATTATCATTTTTTTTCAATTTTAATAATAAGTTGTATTAAGTTTGGCGTAGTTTCTATATTGATTAAGTCAATGTAAAAATCAAATCAAGAAATACAAACTCTTTGCAAATTATCCACCTATGATAGACAGCACACAAATAACAACCCTTCGACTGAACAATCAGGAACTAATTTCGTCGGGTTGTACAACGGTAAAAGAAGTAGTTGGGCGTATGGGTGCAATGCAAGCACAAGATGCAGCTATGGTAAAGTGGGCAATTGGAATACGGCTGGTGGGATCCACCAATCAACTTGTGGAGCAAGCAATTGCTGACGGTGAAATACTCCGTACTCACCTTATGCGTCCCACATGGCACTATGTTACGCCGGAAGATATACAATGGTTACTGAAACTTACTGCATCTCAGATTAAAACATTATTAAAATCGAGGGATAAGGTTTTAGAACTGACTGAACAAATCTACACTCAAAGTAATAACATTATTGAAAAGGCATTAGCTGAACATGGTCACTTAACGCGCGATGAGATATTACCAGCTTTGCATACAGCAGGAATACCAACCGATATGAACCGTGCCAGCCATCTGTTTATGCGTGCGGAGTTGGAAGGGATTATTTGTAGTGGCAAACCTAAAACCCACAAACAAACTTACGCCCTGCTATCAGAAAGAGTTTCGCATCAGGTCAACTTAAATCACGATGAGGCAGTGGTGGAGCTTGCACAACGATACTTCAGATCGCACGGACCAGCTACCTTGAATGATTTTGCATGGTGGTCGGGCTTAACGCTTAAAGATGTCCGCATGGCTATGTATATGCTTCAACCCTTTTTAATTTCTGAGAAAATCGAGAATAAGGTTTACTGGTTTGCACCCGATGTAACTTCCAAACCTGCCAATGATAGTGTGCATGCGCTGCCAGCTTACGACGAATTCCTGATTAGCTATAGAGACCGAACCGCATCTTTACCATCCGAAATAAATGCCAAAGCAGTATCAAATAATGGTATTTTCCGCCCGGTAATTCTTGTAAATGGCAAAGTAATTGGGATCTGGAAACGAACCATCAAGGGCAAACTCATACAAATAGAAACAGAATTCTTTCAGCCAATATCAACTGAGCTGAAACAAAACATTTACGAAGCACTGGATAATTACCTGAAATTCAGTAATCAGTTACCAATTTCCAGTAAATAAGATTTGAAAGTTTGGAAGTTTGAAAAGGGAATTTTAAATACCAACCAAAGGCTATTAGAGGGTAAAAGACTGGTTAGTAAACAGATTTACATTATATTGAAGGTTTTGATAAGCGATATTTCGCTAAAAAAACACATTCCTTTTGAGTATCAAAGGATATGTCCCAGTTTATATAAATCATTGAAAACCAATTTATTTATGGTTACTTAACTCCTATAAATAAATTGATTTTCAAGACTTAGAAATTTTATTCCACCTTATGCCAGATATATTTTACCGAAACTTATTAATGGTTTAAGTACTTTATATCAAACGCTTATTGATTTTTAACTATAAATACATCTGTCAACTTTTTGCAGTTAAGCAGGTTTGGGCAGATTTAGTTGCTTTTTTAGAGTTATAGTTTAATCAGGTATTCATTCCACCGCAAACATTGATAACTTGTCCACTTACATAACTTGATAAGTCGGAAGCAAGGAAAAGGGTAACTTTAGCTACTTCGTCAGGACTGCCACCACGGCGCAATGGAATAGCTTCAGCCCATTTAGCACGTTGTTCGTCGTTTAAAGCATGAGTCATTTCAGTTTCGATAAAGCCCGGAGCAATAGCATTTGCACGAACACCGCGCGAACCTAATTCTTTAGCTACAGATTTAGCTAAACCAATCATACCAGCCTTTGAAGCAGAGTAATTAGCTTGACCGGCATTACCCGAAACACCTACCACAGAACTCATATTAATAATGCTTCCTGCCTTTTGTTTCATCATAATTGGTGTAACAGCATGAATAAAGTTGAAAGCTGATTTGAGGTTTACATTGATTACCGCATCCCACTGCATTTCGCTCATACGCATCATCAAACCATCCTTGGTGATACCAGCGTTGTTTACCAACACATCTACACGACCAAATTCTTTAACTATTTCATCAACTACAGCGTGAGTTTCTTCAAAATTGGCAGCATTCGAAGCATAACCTTTGGCTTTTACACCATAAGCTTCAATTTCTTTCTGTGTATTCAACGCATTTTCATCGATGTTCAAATCGGTAAATGCAATGTTAGCACCTTCGCTTGCCAGTTTCAGAGCAATAGCTTTACCTATTCCTCGAGCTGCTCCGGTTACGATAGCTGTTTTTCCTTCTAATAATTTCATTCTGTTTAGTTTTTTAATTTTAAATTAAAGTCAGATGTAACTCGTCCCATATAAAATAGTCCTCGTTTCATACGATATTTCTTTAGTTTGTTGAAATGATATTTTAAAAATTTCGGGTGCAAAGATAGCATTTTTTTCTCAAAATTAGTAAAAACCTGCATACTTTGGCTGCTTTTGTGCAAAAACCAGCGTGATGTTGGGTTAATCACGGTTATGTCATTAGCTAACAAATTATTTTGGCAAGGCTCTATGACAAATTGACATATATCGACTTCAAAATTCACATTTATTAACCTTGATTTTTTTGTTGCACCGTCTTCCAAACTACTCTGCATTTTGTGGAGTGAATTTCAGCGCTGCTTCCAAGCACTCTGCATTTTGTGGAGTGAATTTCAGCGCTGCTTCTGAGTACTCTGCATTTTGTGGAGTGATATTCCGCGCTGCTTCTGAGCACTCTGCAAAATGCGAAGTGATATTCCGCGCTGCTTCCGAGCACTCCGCAATTTGTGGAGTGAATGGAAATACAAGAAAATTCAGAAAAAATATTTGCAAATTGAGATATTCATTTGTAAAATTATCTTTATATTTGCAACTGATTATAATACCTCGTCCGCTGTAGCGACAGCGGCATTACATATTATCAAAAGCGTTAGCTTTTATTCCCGTATATGAAACTTCGACACTTTCAGATTGCAAAACGGAATAAGTTAGTAAACGCCTGCGCTAAACGGCGTGGGCTTTAACTTATTACTTTTGCAACTCATTTGCTCGAAGCAGGAACAGATATACGTTATATTCAAAGTTTGTTAGGGCATTCAAGTGGCAAAACCACGGAAATTTATACGCATATAACAACCAAGGGATTCGATCAAATAAAAAGTCCATTAGATAAATTAGAAATCAATTAAAAAATAGTTGTAAGTGTAAAAAAAAGTATATATCTTTGACAATTGAATTAATTAAACAACAAAAAACAACCACACAATAGATTATTAACAAGTTGGATATGCTTAGTAGAACTAATATTGTGCGGAAATTTATTACATTGTATTTCAACAATATAAATATATTTGCACTTATAGATAAATGCGATATATGTCCAGTTAACTGAACATAGCCAATTTCTACTCAGCATATATATGTGTTGAACTAAACCGTTCCGGTAAATAAGATTAGTGATAATTTTGAAGCGTAAAAA
>JBAXMR010000095.1:0-20135 GCA_037134195.1 Paludibacter sp.
TTACTCAATGAATTACAAGAGATTATAATGAACCACTAACTAAACGACATTGATACAAATATACTAAATAAAAAAATTACAGGCAAATTTACAGGCAATTATTTGATATTTGATTACATTTAATTACTTTCAAATTCAGTTTAAAATTCATAACTAACTGATATACAAATAATATAAAAGTAAATTAAAGTAACCAAATTCTATATAGGTAGTTCGGCTCTGGGTACCCATAAAAGCTCAATGTGCTGATTTTCAGACATTGAGCTTTTTGTTTTACCTCATTTGCACAACATTTGTTTTTCAGCAGCATATCGAATAGCTTTTTGATAGGTATCTTGTATATTCATATTAGCGGATTCTTAGGATATTGGGGATTTGGAGGAAATGGAAGATTACCTGAAACAAATTGTGCTATTAATATGACAAATATAAGTAAATCCTTAGTTTATTCCAGTTAGATTAATCGGCACTAATTTACATCAATATTATTCGTACATTTCTGACTTATAGTCTGGTTCTTTATAAACCCGAATATAATCTTCCATACACTTGTCTTTATCAACTCCAGGAGCTCCAAAATGACAAGCATCTGAAGTTTGTTCGTACAAAAGAGTGAGAATGAAGTCGTTGAATTTTTCAAATTTATCCTCTTTGCTCCCTTTGTATGTCAATTCAAACGACCTTTCGTAAAAACCCCAAAAAGCGGCTTTTTTGTTTAGGTACTTTTCTGTCCCATTATAGTATCGGTACATGCTATAATCTTTTTCCATATTCAAATGAAGTTTCTAATTTTAACAATCCCTGTATGTAGGTTGGCAGAAATTCAAATGCTCCAAATTAAGGGGCGTTTTCATAATAACTTTCTTTCCATGGATTGCCTTTAGATAAGTCGTAACCATTGTTTTCGGGGGCGGCTTTTCGTACTATCCAATCATCAAAGAACTCCAAAAAATCACTCCATTGTTTGTTGTCTTTGTAGTTATCAAAATATGATTTTTCAAAATCCCACCAACGTACTTTTTCCGAATCTTTTGAGCTAAAAGGACAACTGCGTTCGCCTTTGTAATACTTAAATTGCTCAAAATAAACACTTCTTCTACATAAAGATATTTTTTGGAATTTATCAACAACAACTTTCATATTGCTGGGCAAATATGCCAAAACTTTTTCGACCATCGATTCTGGAATGCCGTAAAAAGCCTCGGCAATGCCGCCTGTAATACAAGTCAGTGTATCACTATCTCCACCTAATGATACTGCCAGACGTATTGCTGATTCAAAATCGGAGCTATCAAGAAATGCAATGATTGCTTCGGGGACAGTTCCCGCACAACTTTCATTAAAACTATAATCAGGTCTAATTTCGTCACAAGTACGTGATAAGTTATATCCGTACTTATTTTCGATATACTCTTTTATTTCCAATTTTGTAGAACAAGTACGTGCCATATAAATGGCTGCTGCTGTAGCTTGTGCTCCTTTTATCCCCTCAGGGTGATTGTGTGTTATTTCGGCTGTGAGTTTAGCTATCTTCTCAGTTTCTTCCAACGAATCGAATGCCCATCCCACCGCAGCTACTCGCATAGCTGAACCGTTCCCCCAACTCTTGTAAGGCTCATTATCACTGCTAAATGCCCATTGCTGAAATCGAGAACCATATCCACCCAGGGGGTTAGGATATTCTTTTACATATTGCTTTATGATAAATATGAGTCTCTCTTTATTGAGAACACCCATCAATAACCAATCTGCCACAGCAATAGTCAGAATCGAATCATCTGTGAACGTCGACCTTTTACCTATCAACTCAAATTGAGTAGATTTTATGTTGTTGAACTCGTATATTGAGCCAACTATATCACCAAAAATAGCTCCTAACATTTACTATGAGGTTTACAATTGAAATTAAAAACTCTTGTACAAAGGTAGAAATAAATTGTTATTAAAATTTTCGAGATAAACAAAACAGACCAATTCTGTTGAAAAGGTCTGTTTAAAAAACGGAAAATTTTTGAATTGGTAAACTACTTGATAAATTTTACTAAGGTTGATTTTATTGAATCGTATTGCTCCGGTTTGATTAAGCCAAGGTCAAGTTTGTCTTTTGCTTTTTTGAGAGCTGATAATGCTTCGTCACTTGTATAACCATTGCTTTTCAACTCACCAGTTGCTAATGCATCTTCAACTAAAATTTTGTATTGTACAAAATTGCCACCGGCAACATTAAATGAGATTAGTTTAGCACCTTTAAATGTAATTTCTTTGATTTTTTTGATAATCATATTAACGCCAGATAGGTTTTTTGGTAAACCTTGATTAATCTGACCACGACCACCTATTATAGCCATAGCACTATATGCATCACCCATTTGACAATAAATGAATTCGCCATTGGGAGCTGAACCTCTGCCAAGTTTGATTGTATCACCAATGTGATAGGTAACATTATTTGAAGCTGTGTATTCAGTCAAACTTTGTGCGCTTATATAACCAACTGATAAAACGCAAATAACTAATAAGATTATTTTTTTCATGGCTCTTTATTTTATTACTGATTTAGTACAGGTTGATTTCACTGTTACGGTTAATGTGCCATAACCGGAAATGTATTGGCTTGAAGTTGCTGTGCTTGTTAGCCCGGTTACAACATCTTCGGCTTCTTTGGTGGTGAGTCCGTTTTTGGTTATGGTTGTAGTAGTCGTTTGAGGATAACCACTAACGGCAGGGCTTGTTGAGGTGGTTGTTTTTACAGTGAACAGCCAGTTGGCAGTTCCAATGACTGGACCGTTAGCGTCAGAGCAAGCAAATAATGAGATTGAAAGGAGTAAAAGAAAAGTAAAATTCCTGATAGTTGTTTTCATACTGTTACCTTTTAAATGATTTATTAGTTAAATAAATAAAGTGCAAAGTAACGGTAGTATTTTGACAACTTATGACACAGGTAAAAATAATTACTGTTTATTAAAAAAAAACTTCGTCAGTAGAATACTAACGAAGTGTGATTTGAGGAGTTATGAAAAAAACTTCTGTTTTAGCCAACTAAAAATGTCTTGTATCTTAAACCACAGAAACATATGCACTACAACTATAGAGGACACCAAACTTATAATAAAATAGACTATAAAAATTGATAAGAGAATTAACCCTATTATTGCCCACATAACATTCAAATTAATATCACATATATATCACTCATTATTTTAATTCCACAAATCACAATGCCAATTCGACTTAAATTCAAATTGTCCTTTTTCTATTCCTAATTTTAGTTCTTCTATCTGATATTGATTGATTTTAAGATAATTATTTGATTGGAAATAGCCCATAACAAAATCTGGAAATAGAAATGGGAAACCGGATAATGCCTCAATCAAAGATTCTATTTTTGTAGGCACTTTTTTATCTCCAAAAGTTTCAGTTGAAGGAATAATAATATAACCCAAACCACCTCCTGTAAAGCTCAACTCAAGTTTATCGGCAAGTTCCGTAATTTCATCCAATACTCGCTGTACTTCATCCTCAGTGGCTTGTATCTTAATTGATACACCAACTTCTGAATATTCAGACCTATGCAGTTTTTTACGTAATCTTTTTTTCATAGAATGCTATTTTAAAAACAAAGCCACAGTGCAGGAATTGAACCTGCGATATTGCGCTCTTTCAAGTCCAATCGCTACCAACTGCGATCATACTGTGGCTTTGAGAAGCAGTTTTCTTTTAGGGCGAAATCGACATTTCTGTTCGACTACTCGCCAAGAAAACATACCTCATTTTATTTAATGAAATTATCTATGGTAAGTATATTTATTCCGCTTTATTTGGTTTGATATACACGATTACTCCCACCTGATTTTCTAAATGAGCATCCGGGGATAATTTATTTATGCGTACTTCAAATAAATCGGAATATCCAAGTTCAAGAAATTTGCTTATTTCGTGGTTTTCTGCACGAGGGATAAATCCGAGTTTGTATTCCCCATAATAAATGGCTATTGCATAAGGATCAAATTTATTGTCATCTTCACGCATAAGAGTAAGTTCAGTACCAATTTTTAATTCGTTGAAAGCCATGCAGCCCTCCCAATACGAGAAACCTGCAATGTGGAAAGTGCTGTAATGTCTGTTTTTAGTTTTCATACCGTTTGTTATTTATTTGGGTAAATTACGGTACAAAGTAACGGTGGTATTTTGACAACTTATGACAATGACAATTTATTTTGAAATTTATTTACAAGGTCGAGAATGTATTTATCAAATTCCGGTGAATCAATAATTTCAATATCATCTAATAAGCCCATGACAAAGCGACCAACTCCATCGAATGAGCAAACTTCGGTATCGAGCATCCATTCATTGTTATTTAGCTTTTGAATATATTTGGTAGCAAGCGGAAATTCTTCGGTTAAAAGACTTACAGAACGCAAGCCAAGTTTTAGTTTTATTGGTAACATTTCATCGCTGTTCATGCGAAAAATATCAATGTAACCGGATTTGTGATTTTCCTCAAACTTCCAATTTTCTTGTAGAATTTCAACAGAACCAATGCGGGAAATTTTGAAAAGTTTGTTCGAATTTTCTTCGGAGCAATAGCACCAAATCTGAACATAATTAGTTGTAAATGCGTATGCTTCAACATAGCGGTCACGAATAACTTTAGCATGTGCAGAAGAGTAATTGCGAAGGATCACCGGGCGTTTGTTTTCTATAGCTTCAACCAGAAGTTGCACATTACGACCGTTTTTGCCACTTACTATTGTTTCTGCCAAAATGTTGTAACTGTAAACAGTATAGAGTTTCTTTTTGAGGTTTTGTTTGAGTAGGTTGTTTTCATCTATATTCTCAATCGCAGATTTGAGAATATAGGCTTCTTCTTCGGTAAAGTGAATCAATTCACTTATGTCCTTGAAATATGGCGAAGATTTATCGAGCTTTATGAAGTTATCTGCTTTCTTTATCACAAAACCAGCTTCACGGAACGTGTCGATATAGCGATAAACGGAACGAGAAGAAATAGACAATTTATTGGCTATTTCATCCACGGTTAATGAATTGTTTGCTGTAAGCATTTTCATTAATCGAAGCAATCTTTCGAGTTTTGGCTGGTCCATAATAAAAAGTTATTTTTTTAAAGACTATAATAATATCCCTGAATCTTTTTTGCCATTAGTTTTCTTCTTTCCAATAAAAACTCTTCATAGTGCTTGTAATCCATTGTAACGATATTTTCAGGAATACTATTAGCAGCTAAGTTTTCAAGTAGCTTTTCTTGGTCGTTTATATTTCCATAAACATTTACTTTCGTTTCGCACTGGTTGAATACAATCCCGAAATAATCGCAGGGTGGTTTATTTCCGATTGCAATATTTGTTGTTGTGTCCAAATATGTATAGTTTGCAATTTGATTATATTTTGCTTTGTCCTTAATGCCATGAGCTTCCAAATGATCTTTCGGAAAAATATGGTGTATATCGCCCATAATTGTGATTAAGTCATATACTTTTGTGCCATTCATCAATAAAGAGTTATCAGCACTATGCACTTGTGCAGCCAAAAAAGTATTAAAATAGGGGCTATTAATAGCCGAAGTTTCAAGATTCTGAACCAAGCCAATTGACCAAAAGGTTTCTGAAAGTTCAGCAGCTTCAACTTCTTTGTAAAATTCCACAAAACCTCTTTCGGCAATTCTTCGAATATCCTTATCCATAGCCGATTCGGGCGAAGTAATATAACGGCTTGTGAGGGTACTTAATACATACCATTTTGAAACATAACGTTTGATTTGTGTTCTCTCGATAGTTTGATCAGCATACAATAGCAAGTAGAGAGTATATGCAAAATTCAACGTCATTTGGGAATTAATCAAACGACTTGAAATAAATCCGGCTGACTTAATAGCCAATACGAAACTGGAAAACGAATACTCATTAATGAAATTAAAAACGCCCTGAGTAAGATTCGCAAAAGATTCTTCAGCTATTTCTTCTTTGTAATCACGAGTAACAAAATCACGACCACCCAACAGGCTAACCAAATCTTTCATCTTACCTCTCCCAAATTTATGCATTAATGCAACACGAAGTATATCGCCATAATCGGGGTCGTAAATATCTCCAATATCATCCTTCAGCCACTTGATTTTTGGTGCAAAAGGTGAATTCATAAACTCTTTGTCTTTCGACATATCTGAATACCAATCGGGCTGAATAGCCAAATGCGAAAAATAATCAATCGCCTTACGCAACATATTACCTCCATAAATGGTATTTGCTGCAATTTTGGACATGGCAAAATCAGCCTGATTTAGTTTTGCTCCCTGACTGTTTATGCGTATAAATATCTCTGTAACTTCATCAATTGTCAACTCTTTATCAAGTGTGATTACTCCAATCTGACGATTTCGAATATCAGTCAGTTTCATCAGGATTTTATTTAAATCGCTTCCATTTATTTCAGGATTCTTTTCGCAATACTCATTTACAAATTGCCAGAAATCAAATGTAGGTTTAAATACTTCCGAAATATCAGGTATCCATTTTTTGTCTTTTAGTATGGCATTATCTTGAACCTTAAAGAATTCTTCATCTTCATTGGCAAGTGGATTGAAAGCTATTTTTATTCGTTTTTTCTCAAAGTCGGCAGTTATTACTTCGTGACCAACTATGGCGGTCATCAATGCGGTTGTGCGTTGTTGACCATCAATCATTATTTTTTTTCCTTCGGATAGCGAACCGTCTTTTAAACGCATATTTGGACTTTGAGAAATAATCAAATAGCCAGTTGGATAGCCGGTGTATAATGAATCAATTAAATCTCTTACTTGCTTTGGTTTCCAAACAAACGGACGTTGAATTTCCGGAATTGCAATTTCGTTTGATTTAATCAAATTCAGTATTTGCTCAATACTGACACTGGAGGATTGATATTTTTCAGCCATATTATTTTGTTTTGCTAATTTTGTTATTTCAGTATTATGAGATTATGATTTTGAATCTAAAATATACTCTTTGTATGCTTCAATCTTTATTTCCATTCGGTTTTCCAGGTATTCATTTGTTCCTGTTAGCTCCCTTAGAATAAGACTGGCTTCATTCAAGTATTTCTGTTTTTTTTCAGTAGACCAAGACATTGGCGGCTTTTGTAGATTTGTAATTCTGTCAGCAAGTTTAACGGCACGGACTTCAGGCGCACACAATTTTATGCGTGAAATACTATCGGGCATTTGCTGATCTTTTGGAATAAACTCTCTTTTGGTCAATGCCAAAACACTCGTTGCGACATCACTTCCGAACTCTTTTGCCAATTCTTCAAATGTCACATGAGTATCTTCCAATATATCATGCAACAAAGCTACCTGTATTGCAAATTCTGTGTCAAAGCTCTTAGTGTGCGAGGCTGCAACCAGTATTTCCATAGCCACGTTACTCAAATGAACTGCATACGGTATTATACTGTCGGGTAAAGTTTGCTGCAACTCAGCGTGTTTCTCGGCAGCATACCGAATGGCTTTTTGATAAGTATCTTGTATTTCCATAATAAAAGTACACCCTAAATTGCATTAAATAATATCTATAGATATTATAAATCAAGACCCAATTCTTTTCTTAAATCATCCAATGTAAAGGTATGTTCCTTTAGTTCTTCCGGAGTCATGTTTTTTAATTCGACAGATTCTTTAAAAAGATTATCCCAATACTTTTGAATAGCATCTTCGTCAAAACCAGTAAAGGTCATTTCGTTCAGACATAATGCAACAATTTCATTCAAATCCAATTCTTTAGCTGTTTTATCAGAAATCTCCATGCCTAACCATTCTTTCCAAGGCACGGGAGTAATATCAAAGTGTTCCAATTCAGTTGAATTTTCTCTCAAAGTAGTATCTGTAGCATAAACACGAGGATAATTTTCATCATCATCATCGTAAGTATCAAACTTAATCCATATACGCATTTCGCTTTGTGCAACTTCTAAGTGAAATAAGCTATTATATACTTTCTCGTATTCTTCAATACTTTTTTCGGAAAATACAATCTCATTTTCTTTAGCACCATAATAATGAAGTAGATAAGATTTCACCTTGTCCCACTTGCTTTCTTTCAGTAAATCTGATAGTTTCATTGTTTGGTTTTTTTTAGTTATTTTTTGCAGCATTATATTTCCACTGCCGAAGTAACCACATCAAAGTTTGCTCCTATGGCTTCAAAGTGTTTGCGACCGCACTTGATTTTGTCGGCTTCGGAGTTGCGGAGCTTTTCAAAGTCTTTTGTGCCTTTTGTTTCCCGGACTAAATATATTGTGTTGTCGTCATGCTTTACTATAGCCCAGTCTGGATTGTATGTGCCAATGGGTGTTTCAATTTTAAAGAATGAAGGAAGTTTTACAAAGAGCTTTATATCTTCTCTTTGGTCTAATGCTTCTGCAAATTTACGTTCTATTTCACTATCGTAAATAATACTGTCGAAGACTGAATTATTTACTTTTAATGACTGCTCAAAATAGTCTTTCAACTCTTCATCTCTGAATAATTGCATACTCCATTCGGTTTGACCTGCTGTTAGTTTTTCATACTTAATTCCATCAATCATTAAGCGGTGCAATTCACGATTGAGAATTGAAGCGACTGCATCCATAAACTTTTGAGGGTTTACGGCAAATTCTTTTAGTCGGTTACTGGCTGAAAGTATTTTGACTAAGGTACTTCTTGTCAACTCAGTTTCTTTTTGCAGGTATGCCAGAATATCGGGCAGAATGCCTGTATATTCTAATTTGATTTCGTTGGCTTTTGTATTGGTGGTAGTGATACCCTTTTTCTCCACACCAATAATATCTTCACGGTATGACACTTTAACCGGATCTATTCTTTCCATTTCGGAAATTGATTTTGTTGCGTTAGCAATTAAATCATCTGTAGAATAATCGACACGGTAAGTTGTACGGTGTTTAATTTTATTCCAAAGTATTTCAAATTCGGGGTCAAGAAAGATTTGCTTGTTGATTTTCAGGCGTTTTGGTTCTTCGTCTTTCTTTATGTGGCGTTCTAACTGATAAGATTGCAACACATTGATAATTTCCAGTTCTTTATCGGCAAATTCTTCTGACAAGCCCAATGAAAAGCCTTCTTTAGAAGGATTGAATGAGGATTGGATTTTGCCGTTTTTGTCAACAAAACCTTTGTTTTGAATTTCTGCCCATAAGTTAGCACTTGCCACTCTGCCCAATGGTTTTTCTTGTTCTCCATCAGTTACGGTTAGTTTTGCAAAAGCAATTTGTGGTACTTTGCCAAAAGTAACACCACATTCTTCTTCGTATTCTTTTTGTAAGCCGCTTGCAAAGTCGGCATAGCTTTCACGAGCAATAACAGTAAGTTTGTTTATGTTGTCGTCTTTTACACGTTCACCATCTTTATTGACTGGTAAACGTAAACCCCGCCCTAACGTTTGCCTTCTCTCGTTGGCACTTCCTACTTCACGCAATACGCAAATTTGGAATACATTCGGATTATCCCAACCTTCACGAAGTGCAGAGTGGGAGAAAATGAATTTCAATGGCTCGTCCATTGAAAGAAGTTGTTCTTTGTTACGCATAATTTTTGCGTAAGTATCATCGTCGGCTTGTGTACTACCGTTGGTATCTTTATAAACTCCTTTTTTGTCGGCTGAGAAATATCCATCATGACATTTTTCAACAGGAAAAATATCTAACTCTTTGTATTGCGGAAGTTGAATTAATTCTGCGTAATGTCTTTCAAATTCATCAGCATACTTGCCTTTGGCAGGTTTGCCATTAGTATCGTAGATACGGTAATTGGAAACTTTATCGACAAAGAAAAGACTTAAAACTTTGATTCCACGACCTTTCAATTGCAACTCTTTGTCCAAATGTTTTTTGATTGTGTTTTTTATTTGAACATCAATCAAATCTTCGGTAATACCTCCACGTTCCTGACCTAAATACAATCTGCCCGAAGTAAAATCAATAAATTCATTGCCCGGTTCGCAACTTATATCCAATACTTCAAAGCCGTTCTGATAGGCTGAACGCTCGTTGGAAAGCACATATAAATCAGCATTTTGTTTTACCCAAAAATCCTTTTCTTTTACATCACCTTTGCCCTGTACCTGAATACGAATTTTGGCTTTAATTCCGCTTGAATTATCAACCTGCAACAGTTTGATAAAAGCATCGTTTTGAGCGTTTGAACCCGTAACGGAAGCGACAACGATTTGTTTTACAAGTCGTTGTTCGTATGCCTTGATTGGGTCTAATTTGTAAATAAGGTTGTAGAGATTTTTATGCGTAGCAGAAAAACGGAAAATACAAATCGGGTTTAGCGATTTGATTGCATCCTGTGCTTTTGGTGTGTTATCCACCTTTTGAGGTTCGTCAATAATTACAAACGGACGAACTGCATTGATAAACTCACGAGGGCTAAATCCGTTGAGTTGGTTGCGTTCCTGATTAAAGATATTGGTGTCTTTGTTGAAGGCATCGATATTGATAATCATTATTTGCAATTGGTTACTGGTGGCGAACTGCCGTAGGCGGTTTGCCTTTTTGCTATCGTACACAAAATGTTCAAACTCTATGTTGTTGTACAAAGCTTTGAAGTGGTCGGCAGTGATTTCAATGTTTTTTAATGCACCCTCACGGATTGCCACACTTGGCACAACAATAATGAATTTTTTGAAACCGTATTTCTGACTTAATTCAAAAATGGTACGCAGGTAAACGTAAGTTTTACCCGTACCTGTTTCCATCTCCACCGAAAAGTTTAATCCGTTTTTCTCAAATTCAGATTCTGAAATAGGGTCAATATCGTTACGTTCCTGAATATCGTGCAAGTTTTTCAGCATTGATTCAGCACTAACAACCAGGTTATTCCCAATGCCTAATTCAGATTGAAACAAACTTCCCTGACCTTCGGTAATGTTGTCGTTTATTTCAATGGAATAATCGCCCTTATGTAACTTTTGTCCATCAAATAAATCAACAAAGCTGCTGACTGCCTGAAGTTGATATTCCTGTGAACTGTCAAATTTTAATTTCATTGTTTTGCAATGTATTTTTGTTGTGGGTGGTTAGGGGCATTGGGATACAAACGAGTCAGCTTACCTTGCTTTACCAATGTTGGTATTATCCTGTTTTGCAAATGACGAATAGATCTGTTGATCTTTTTTGAAATTTCTTCAATAGACATATAATTATCTTTGCAAATTTCCAGAATACTAAAAGCTAATTTGTTACTTTTTGAACTATCCTCATTTGAGGTCTCCTCATTTGAACTGTCCACATTAGAAGTATCCTCACTGGAACTTTCCACATTTGAAGTATCCACATTAGAGGTATCCTTGTTTGTACTATCCACATTAGAGGTGTCCTCATTTGAAGTATCAAGGTTTGCACCCGAAGTAACAAGGTTTGAAGTACCAAGGTTTGTATCAGAAGTACTAAGGTTTGTATCAGAAGTGCCAAGGTTAGGAGCAACTTGTTCATCATTAGAAACTAAGAAATCAGTATTCAAATGATAAGTTGTCCATCTACTTTTATTTTCAGAAAGCAAGTACCCATCCTTACATAATTCCTGAAGAATTTTTGTAATATCAGTTCTATGTTTGTCAATCATGTATTGAAGTCGATTGTTTGTTATTTCACCCTCAATATGACAAATAGCTAATATAGTGAGTTCATCTTTACCTAATGTATCCACATTGTCGCCAAAAAGAACACGAAGTGATTGAAGTGTTTCATCCGGCAAAATACTGAACTTTGGAAGTTCAAGTATTAATCTATCTGGTTGTGATTCAATGGTTAGATATGGTGGTCGCCAATGTGCATAGTCCCAACCTGACATAATTTTGTTGACACCGCTACCCGCTTTCTCAGCACTACCAATCATCAAAAACATTTTTTGAAGAGTTGTGTTTCGGCACTCGCTTGTACCACCATGGTAGTATTGTCGAATAGTTACTAACAGAGTGCCCGGATTTGAAAATTTATAATTATCAATCCGCTGCTCGATAACGATATTGTTTGGAGCAGAATAGTCGGTATGTATCAATGCATTCACAAAAGCCTCACGCAATGCTGTGTGAGCGGGTGTTTCGTCTTGGCGAACTCCATCTTTAAGCTGAAACGGCTTGGGTAAACTCGAAGCAAGTTTAGGCCATACCATGCGATAGAATTGAAAAAGATTAGCTTCCCAGTTTCCATCAGGGTATATTCTATCCGTCCATCTAATTTCCGGGTCAAGACTTAATATTTCTCTATAATCGGGGAAAAAGTTAGGACAACATTCTTCATCGGTAATACTATTTGTTTTACCAAACATCAGCATACCGGCTACTGTTGCACCTTCTTTTCTTGTTTTACGATCAACACGAAATGCACCTAACTGAGACAGAAAACCCTTATCATCAAGGGATAACCAAATGTGTCCCGGACGGGTAGAGGCAAAGAGTTGGCGATATTGACGAACGCTATTCAAGTCAAAATCATCCAATGAGTAACCTTCCAAAATCCGGCTATCGGGTTGAACAGACAAGTCAGCGTCAGCCAGCATTCTCCTCACTTCTTCCTTAGTACATTTATAATCGCCCTCATAGTTTCTTTTGTAGGTGTTATCAAAAGGATTACTCGTTAGGTAAACGGGACGTTGAACACGAGTAGCTGAAGGAACTTTAAAAGCAATAAAATGTTTGCCATCGAATGTTAGTTCTTGAATATCAGCATCTGTCATCAAATTTACAGATACTTTATTCGGGTTGTTAGCATTATCCCAAAATACCTTCTTGTAAATGCCAATTTTTTTCAATGGTAAGCCCTCAAAGATAAATTCATTCTTACGCTCTTTTACGCCAAGAATAATAATGCCCCCTTTGGAATTGGCAAAGGCAGAATATGTTTTCCAAAATTCATCAGGAAAACCACCTTCAGCTAATTTGTATTCAATTTCATCCGATTCATTATTGGGGAAAATATCTAAAATCGTTGAAACAAATGGGTGCTCAAAGAGATCAAAAAGATTTAGTTGTTTGTTTTCCATAGCTTTACACCGTTCTAAAGTTTACAACTCCTTTACTTTTCATTATCTGAACGGCATTGGTTTTTAGTGCATCGGCATTAGCTCCTGTAAAGGCTTCGTCTAAGCAAATAACACGTGTAGGTTGCATTTCGGCCATAGCTTTTATACAATCGTGCGACAATTCTTTTTCAAGGCAAATAAGCAATTGCCCACCTGCAATGCTGAATACAGTTTTATCGGCAAGGTTAAGTTTTTCAATTGGCGTGGTAAGTTCAAAACCAGATTTCAACAACAACTCATAAAGAATAGATTCTTGGGCTGCTTCGGGTGAAATATGGTCGATATGCTCAAATAACCGTGCCTGTATGGCTTCCGGTTCTTTTTCTAGTGTAGCATCCCAAATTTTGAAGTTGGAATGGTCAAGCTTGAAAACTTTGAAACCGAGGTCTGAACCTTGATTCAGTTGATTATCTTGATTATTCTGATTATAAAACAATGAACCTGATTCTTTTAATTCCTTTTCTTCTTCTTCCTTTTTAATTTTGGCAGATACACGGCGGATTCTTTCTTTACTTATTTCAGCAATGTTTTTATAACCAGCTTTGTATGCTTCGCTTTTTTCATCCGTTGGTTCTGGAATTTGAACACAGATATATTTGCGATTTTCTCCATCTTCTTTGTTCAGTTCCATTACAG
Organism: Paludibacter sp.; assembly: GCA_037134195.1. Taxonomy (GTDB): domain Bacteria; phylum Bacteroidota; class Bacteroidia; order Bacteroidales; family Paludibacteraceae; genus Paludibacter. Next base: position 13,715 of record JBAXMR010000095.1, read on the forward strand.
CATGGGCTGTAGTGGCTGAACCTGCGAAAAAGTCAAGAATAATATCATCGTTCATAGAACCTATGTATATTAATTTTTTCAACAAAGATACTGGCTTTGAATAATCAAAAGTTTTTGTTTCAAAAATCCTACTCAAATCTTTTTTTGAATTATCATTTGAAAATTCATTTTGAATATAATCTAAAGTCGTTGCTGATTTTGTGCGTTCTACAATATCAATAGCATATCCATTACTATCTTTTGATATAGTGGCATTTTCGTATGTCTTAGTATAGATTCGAGTACCTTTTACAACTACAAAACCATTTTTTAACCCAAATTCAAATAAATCTCGCGACCATCTCCAGCAAAAATCACTCTTCGGATTTCTTTCTTTTCTTTCATTCATTCCTTCAAACGAAATATTTCCAGGTCTAAAAACTTTGTTGTCAATAAAAATCTCATAGTCTAATGAGGGTGAGTACTGAATCGAGCCATAATCTAGAGTTTGACTTAATTTATATTTCCCCCTTTCGTCTGAATATTCGTCAATGTTTTTATATCCCGCATCAGTGTGTTCAAATGTATATAATCTTAATTTTTCTGATTTTTTAAAGCACAAAACATAGTCGTTATTTTTAGCTATTAAATCAGTAGTTTTCCCTGCTTTTTTTGTAATTCTTGGAAATTCAGCAACAAAATTTTCCTCTCCAAAAATTTCATTACAGAGAGAACGAAGATTATAGATTTCATGGTCATCAATTGAAATAAAGATTACACCATCTTCTCGGAGCAAATTTTTAGCAAGAAAAATGCGAGGGTACATCATATTTAACCAATCGGAATGAAAACGCCCATTGGTATCTTTATTGGTGCTAAAACTTCTGCCCTCTGCATCTACTTGCCCTGTAAAAGCCATATAGTTTTGGAGGCTTTGTGCATAGTCATCAGGATATACAAAATCATTACCTGTGTTATATGGTGGGTCAATGTAAATCATTTTCACTTTACCCAAATAGCTTTTTTGGAGTAATTTCAATACTTCCAAATTGTCACCCTCAATAAACAGATTTTCGGTAGTATCAAAATCAATGCTTTCATCTCGTGCCGGAACAAGTGTGGCAATACTTGGCTGCTGAATGGTTTTAAAACAGTCGGCTTTGCCCGGCCAGTTCATGCCATAGCGTTCTTTGCCTGTGTCAACGGTTTCGCCCAATGTGAGTTTTAGTTTATCCCAATCTACTTTCAATCCCTCGGTAAATACTTCGGGAAAAAGTTGTTTGAAATTCTGTAATTGTTCCTCTATAATGTTCATTGAGGTAAGGGGTTGTTTGTCTATTGTTGCCATGTTTATGAAATATATAGCCTTAAAGTACGTTAATATACATTAAATATCGAGGTAAATAATTAGCTTTTGGAACAAAAAAAATAAAACAGTGTTATCTTTGCACCAGCTCAGTAACCAAGTTGAATAAACTGTAAGTGTTAAAGGAGTATAGAAGCCGTTTAGTAACCCTAAGCGGTTTTGGTCTTTATATAGTCCTCGTACTCTTTTACATATTTCTTTCTTTGGTGCTTATATTCAATATAATAAGCCGTCCAAAAAAGGTTAAAGGTCTTTCTTTCTGTCAACACGACTAAATATCCTTCCTTTTCATTGAATATCAAAACTCTTGTATCTTTACCTCGTTTATTTTTCCAAATCAGTAATTCGTTGTGTGGACATTTATCAATTACAAATTTAGGAAACCTAATTCTTTCCATTCTTCTTATATCAGGAATGCGTTCTTCCTCAATCTCTCCTTCGCTGGTTATATGGTGAAACGTTTTATTAATACCATTTACTAAAGGTTTTTTCTGAGCATAAACATGAATACCTTGAAAAACGGGGTGTGATTTGATAAAATGACTTTCAAAAATGGCATAAACAGCATTAAAAAAGTCGGTATAATTTCCGCTATAGTCTTCGAGATACAGCAAGTCAGGAAATACAAGTGGCTCTACTGTACTCATAATTTCAGATATTTAGAAGATTGCCAAATAAAGATATTAAATTTTTTCTCTTTCACTAAGGTAGATCTTACCAATGAATATCTTGAGCGGTGTTTTATGTATTCTACTAATTCCGTTTTAGCAACACTTGAAGTCAGCCCCCTATTAATGTAAGAAACAGCACCGGTAAATAAATCGGCAAGTTGAATAAGCTCTACTTCGTGTGAACGGACTTGTTGCACTTTTTTGATAATTTCTTTTGCAAAATCATACTTGTCATTCCGCAATACTTCTTCTAATTTGTGTACTTTCTCACGACTTTTAGTGTCTTTAATATCAATATAAATGTTGTGAGCGTATTCCGGATTCAGAATTACTTTTAGCATATTGAAATACATCTTGTAATAAAATGTGTCGTGTGTATGACCATGCGCTTCATAGTCTAAACCTGGTTTATTAGGTACAATTAAAACTCTGAAACTTAAATCGTCATCGTCAAAAAAGAAGTCGATTATTTCCTTGTAAAAAGCAATTTGACTTTTAGAAACCTTGTTCCATTTAATTTCGTAAAAGGTTCTGTTTTCTTTTGGGTCTTTTTTATGTTTCGGAACAAGATTGTATTTTTTCTTTATTTCGGAAATCCGAACAAATATCTCATCCTTTTTAGCAGCAGGACAATATACAGCACCAAATGCCATGATTGATTCTTTGTCATTAAGCAAATGACAACTCTCGTCGCAATATATGTTTATTAGCTCTTTCATACGATTATACTTGTTTGTCTATTTGCCATAGGGTTCGTTTTTCCTGTTTGGATTCATGCTTAATGCTTGGGTATTGTAAAAAAACAAAAGGCAAAGATAGTGAAAAAAGAGTGAAATGAATTGGACATAATATTGAGTTGAAAATAAAATGTTGAAAAAAAATAATACAAAAATAAAGTTTTAGTTTGACAACTTATGACAATAAAAGAAATACTGGAATAAATTAAATTTAATCGGGAAGTGATTTAATGAATTTTTCAACTTCAACAAGGTTGAACGCTCGATAGTCCAAAGGAAAATATCTGTGAAAAAACTCCTTATTATGAAGCAAAAGAATAGTTCGTTGATTTACACCTAACACTTTTACTAACCGTTTAATATGAATCGGGCTCTTGTCTTTTTTCAGTGTTTTTCTATCAGGATATGCTTTAATACGAGTTAGAATCTCTGATTTGTGTATTGAGAGTTTGAAGATTTGTTTTAAAAGATATTGATTGTCTTTTCGGTCTTGAGCCTTTTTGCTTCTTTTTTTTCATTGTAATTCATGACTGTGGTTTTTTGTTAGCATTCAATTAATTCTAATTTATCAATCAGGAGAAGTAATGCGGGATTTGTTTCTATCATTTGCTCCAGTTCAAGAGTGAAATGATTTTGAACTGGTGGTTTCTCAGGTGTTGTGTCTGATTGTTTATTCTTGAGTTGACATATCATAAAATCAGCAACATCCAATCCTTTTGCTTTTGCTTCGGGAGTTGCCAAATCTTCTAAAAGAGTTGATACCGAAATTTCACATTTGCATTGGGTTTTGATAAGTAAGGATTTTTCGAACCATTTATCAAAAGCATTTTTACATATATACAGATAAATATATAGATATTCATTATTCACTATTCAGCGTGACTACCAATTATTTGTTTCTACTAATGGTTGCTTGAGAGAGTCCTGTAATCCGTGCAGCCTCCAATTGGGTAATGCCTTTTTCCAAAAGTAGTCTTGCAAACTCTTTCATATCTTGAGTTTTATTCTCATTATTTGAACCACACAACTTTTCGACTTTTAAACCACACACAATAAAGTACCTGCAAATGTCAATAGCATATTGCATTGTTTCTCCAGAAATTGTTTTTGAATCATTTAATCCAATTGGATAGGAGCCGACTAATTCAAGGGTTAGAGCAATTCTCAACACATGCATACGAAATCGAGAATACAATGCCTGTCGGTATTCAATGTCTGTTTTATTCCGTTCATGCGCCATCTCATTGACAAAATCAATATAACAGGATTTGGCTTCGGCAGAAAGTGTGAGTGTACCAAAGTCATTATCGTGTAAGTACTCTATCAATTTTTTGTAGCGTAAAGGATATACCGGATTCGGTATAGCATCATTATACATTGGTTGTTTTGCATTGTCAGGGAAAGCATATAGAAACCTTTGTGCTAAACCGTTTTCTCTCATTTGATTTTCATTGAGCGTTGAACCCAATACCAGGGGCTGAATACCTCCAATGATTGAATAATATGGGTCAGAGATTTTAATATGGTCTTTACCTACCCGACTTATTGAAAATGTATCGTTGGTAAAAAGTGATAAATAACGAGCCACTTCGCCACTTTTTGCATATCTTCCAAAATCAGCAAACCAACCGCTTAATTCGTCTCTATGCAACGTTAACCCACCGTTTTGCTGTAAACATGGGTAAAAACTTTCGGGTGTTGCATCATCAATAAGAATCATTCTTGGAAATGGTTTTGGAGGAGAAGATTCTTTGGCTTTTTTACAAGCTGCATCAGCAATCCTCCATTCGGCTAATTCAAATTCGTATCTGCCGTATGCTTCCAAATCATATTCAATTATTGGTTTAAATGCAATTTTCAATGGGGCATCTTTTCCAATGCCCGACGAGCCAATATACATTATCCACAATTGCAGTACTCAATCACGGCTCTGGGTACCCTGAAACCTCGATAAAAAGCTGAAAAACAGCGACTTATCGATGTTTTTGTTTTCACTACAGTTGGAAAAAGAAATGATTATGGATATACAGGAAATTGAAGAGTTAGATTTTGAAGATCCTCCTGTATCATTAATCAACGATAGACAGCGTTACCTATTGGATGAGTTTGATGATTTTTCGGATGATGGTGATGATGATTTTTATATGAAACTATAAAAACACCCGATATTATGCTTTTTCCTTTTGATACAACTATTAATTTTGTAGGGTTTCGGGTACTGGTTTGATTAAGAAAGTTGAAAAGTTGACATAAACCCATAGTATTTCATCTTTGCAAAATCAAAACAAATCTTTTGGATTTATTTTCAGAAATTCGGCTATGCCGATACCACCTATACCTACCAATAAAACTTTGTCTGGATTATAGCTTTTAGAAAATACGCTCATCCCTTTTTTATCGGCTCTACGCCCACTTTTAACTTCGATTCCAATGAGTTTCCCATTTTTTTTAATCACAAAATCGACCTCATAATTATTTTCTCGCCAATAGTAAAGCTCGTAGCGTTCCGAGACAGAGGAATTTATCAAATGACTTCCAATTGCTGATTCCACCAATCGTCCCCAATCCTTTGCATTTATTTGTGTTTCTGCAAAAGTGTGGTTCTCTAATGCAGTCAATAAAGCATTGTTATACACCTGAAATTTAGGACTTGACGACCGCTTGTGTAATACATTTCCGGCATATTTTTCTATTCCACCCAGCAAACCGGCATCTGAAAGCAATTGTAGATAATGTGATAAAGTGGTGGTATTACCTGCGTCCTGCAACTGCCCCATGAGTTTTGTATAGGAAAGTATTTGTCCCGAATACAAAGCACCTAACTCGAAAAGTCGCTTTAATAAAGCCGGTTTATCCACGCGGGTAAGCATTAAAATATCTTTGGAAATACTGGTTTCTATAAGCGCATCTTTTATGTAATTCCGCCAACGCTGTTCATCTTGTATCAATTGTGCTGCGCCCGGGTAACCACCAAAATAAATATACTCTTCTACCGTCCATCCAAATGCCTTTTCCATTTCTAAAAATGACCAATGTCCCAAGTGCGTAATCTCAAACCTGCCTGCCAGCGACTCGGTTAATCCTTTTTGAATCAACAACCGGGATGATCCTAACAAAATTACTTTTATATTTATTTTCTCGCGGGTATCTCTATCCCATTGTTGTTTGACAATTTCACTCCAATTGTCTATTTTTTGAACTTCATCGATGACCAACAAAAATTCAGATGCCTGAATGGCCTTCATTCTCAGTCGGGCAGTTTCCCAGATTTGAAGTATCCATTCCGAGTTTGAATTTAATACAGCATCGGCCGATTCGAACATATTTGGCAGAATTGTTTCTTCCAATAATTGCAAAATAAGTGTCGTTTTACCAACTTGCCGTGGACCAACCAACACCTGAATGAAACTTCGTTGTTCATTTATTCGGCTGGTAAATTGTTCTATATTAGATCGTTTAATCATATTAACACTAATTACTCAATAGGTTGATTGATTTTACTCAATAATGGTTGTAAAAATACGCAACATTTTTTAATTTGCAACATCATTTAGAATAATTTGTAGAGGAAAATCTGTCACTACACTTACAACTTAGTTGGAATTTAGATAAGATAACTCAACTTTCGCAAGCTCAATTTAACCTGCTTGCGGTAGGTTTTTGAAATT
>JBAXMR010000096.1:0-20052 GCA_037134195.1 Paludibacter sp.
TGCTGCTATTTTTATAATAATCAAGTAGTTATGCTACTTGCGAAAGTTGAGTAATGAGGCAAAAATACGCAGGGTATACCTTTATGTGTAAGAATATAGGCATATCCTTTCATGATATTATCACCAAGAATTGCATTGTTATTATCAGTAAAAGTATCGTGATTATCAACCAATGTAACTGCATTTGCATTATAATCAACTGATCCGGCCAATCCACTACTTGCGGTTAATAATGACCAATTATTGGTTCTGAGCGCAGGTGATAGATAGTTATAATACAATGTAAAATCAAAAGTACCGGATTGAATGGCACGATTATTACTACTTCCATTAATCCAGTTTTGTAAAAGTCCCTGATTTCCATCAAGATACTCCCCAACTGAATAATAATAGGAAGTACTATTCAAATAATCAAGCACATGAGATGCATTAAATCCTTTTGTCATATCCCAACGCCAACCTTCAAAACCTTGTTCTTTCAGTTTTAGAAGATAGGCTTTTACTCCCGCCTGAACAGTTGCATTTGTGTGATCCAGATCACGACCTCCACTAAAGTCCTGGCCTTCATCGGCAGCTCCGGTTCCTTTGGGCCCTCGCGATGGATCCCAACCAGTATTAAGTTCATCTGTAAAACAAATTGTCCCGTTATCAGTCGTTAATGTTGTTCCCCACTCAGGATTAGTGAAAGTTGACCAATTAGTGGTTCCGCTGCGGTGATTTACCACAACATCGGCAATGGGATGCATTCCTGCAGCTTTAATGGCGGCAGTTGTAGCTGTCAAGTCGGTAGAAGTTCCCCACTCAGAATTAAAATTATACAATTCAGTGGGAATATAACCGACTCCGCCGGTGGATTTACTAGCCGGAGGCATCCATATCATATCAAAGCCGGCAGCTTTGAGTTCGCTCACTTTAGATTGAAGAAATTTATAATAATTTCCCTCTGCAGAGTGTTTACCTTGCTCATCCCAGCCATAAGCCTGAAACATGATATCATCCAAATATGCCGGAGTTTGAGCTTGAATTTTTACAGAGAATAGTGTCGCCAAAAAAACAACACAAAATGCAAGAGTAATCTTTTTCATGGATATGTTTTTAAAAATGAGGTTGTTGAACGACAAAAATACAGACAAGAACTATGCAGACAGAGAAAAGCTCTGAAAACAAGAATATATAGTTATGCAAACGTTTGAAATGTAGATAATAATTATTAATTCAGCAATCCGGCAAAGTTATTTCTTGTACCATTGTAGATATTCAAATCCACATAACCTTTTATTCCCGGAACTTTGTGTTTGTCCGAAGTTTGCCAGAATGTCCAGTTACCATCGGGTTTTGCTTTATAATCAACAATCCAGAGTTTGCATTTTTCAGGTAGACATTCGTGGAGGTATTTGTTGAAATAGCGATAATTGCAATAAACTATTGGGAAGCACGCCATCCTATTGGAAACAATACTGATAAAATCCATTAATTCAGTCTTAACCTGATCCACTGGGGGCATTCTTCGTGAAAATTCGAGATCGAGAACCGGAGGTAAATCTCCTTTGTTGAATTTAACTCTCGAAAGAAAATTCATAGCCTGTTCTTTTCCACTGCTTTTGTACGTGAAAAAGTGATAAGATCCAACCGGGATATTGTTATTTCGTGCACCTTGATAATTCTCAACATATTTCTCATCCTGTTTTGTAGCTCCTTCCGTTGTTTTCAAAAATACAAAACTGGGTTGATGTTGCCCCAGAGTTTCCCAATCTATGTTTTGTTGATGATGCGAAACGTCAAGTCCCCATATTTCGCCATCAGTACTAACCTTAATAGGAACAAAAGTGCTATGTGGAGTTTTATGTTTATGATTGTTTCGGGCATAACTACGACTATGTTTGCTATGACGTTTTTTCTTTGCTTCAGCAGGAAGCTGAATAAAAAAAATGGAGAATAAAATAATTATAAATCTGATTTTCATAACTTTTAGATTAATTTTTGTTGAGATAAATTCTGTAGATTCCAATAAATCAACAATTTGAAACAAAGATAAGTTATTTGTCTGTTAATTTACAACCATTTTGCAACAAAATATAGAAAGTTTAACCTTAAATGTAGGATTGTAAGATTTAAAATGGGATTTTTGATTGTCTTTTTTTTGTTTATGGTTGATTAGTAACAGATAATCCGTAATTTTGTAGTCAATTAAATTGCTTTCTTTCTATGAGAAAAATAATTTTAGCCGACAATCAGGATATTTCCAGAACCGGTTGGCTATATCTGCTTCAAAATCAGCAAAATATATCGGAAGTGCTAGAAGTTACTAATAAGAAGGAACTTCTTACATCGCTTATGGAATCTCCGGATTCATTGATCGTTTTGGATTATACACTATTCGATTTTGAAAGTGTTAATGATTTGGTTATTTTACAAATGCGCTTTGAACATACTGACTGGATTATTTTTTCGGATGAATTGAGTGATGAATTTCTTCGTACATTGCTTTATAATACACATTCTTTCAGTGTTTTAATGAAAGATTCAACTAAAGAGGAGATTCTCTGGGCGTTCAAAGATTCTGTTAAAGGAGTACGATATATATGTAATTATGTGAGCAATATTTTAATTAATATTAATAAATCTCAGCTTAATCTAAATCCAAAACAGATACTTACCCAGACAGAACAGGAAATTTTGAAAGATATTGCGTTAGGAAAAACCACTAAAGAAATTGCAGTGAAACGCTTTGTCAGTATTCATACCATCATGACTCACCGTAAAAATATCTTCCGTAAAATTGAAGTGAACAATGTGCATGAGGCCACCAAATATGCTATGCGAGCCGGTATTGTGGATATGGCTGAATATTACATTTAGTCAGAAAGTGTAAAGTGTAAAGTTGAAAGTTATAAAGTATAAATGAATATTGCAGCATTATTATCAGGTGGAGTGGATAGTTCGGTGGTAGTACATCTGTTGAAGGAAGCAGGATACACCCCGACTTTGTTCTATATAAAAATTGGTATGGACGATGATGAATTACTTCATTGTAGTTCTGAAGAGGATATTGAAATGGCTTCGCTTATTGCCCGTAAATATGGTTGCAAGTTGGAAGTGGTTGATTTACATGCAGATTACTGGGAAAATGTGGTTGCATATACTATTGAAAAAGTAAAGCTGGGCATGACACCTAATCCCGATGTGATGTGTAATAAGCTGATTAAGTTTGGAGTATTTGAACAACGGGTTGGGAAGGAGTTTGACAGAACAGCAACGGGACATTATGCCACTACTATAGAAAAAGAAGGAAAAGTATTTTTGGGTACGGCAAAAGACCCGGTAAAAGACCAGACTGATTTTCTGGCACAGATCAATTACCTCCAAGTTTCAAAGCTAATGTTTCCAATTGGTCATTTAATGAAAACAGAAGTACGGGATATTGCTGCTTCTGCTAATTTGCCAAGTGCCAAACGTCAGGATAGTCAGGGAATTTGCTTTCTGGGTAAGGTGAACTACAACGATTTTATACGCCGCTATTTGGGCGAAAAGGAAGGACCGATAGTAGAATTTGAAACAGGTAAAATTTTAGGCAAACACAAAGGGTACTGGTTTCATACAGTGGGTCAACGTAAAGGACTTGGTCTGTCGGGTGGACCGTGGTATGTGATAAAAAAAGATGTGCCTGGAAATATAGTTTATGCTTCCAAAGGTTTTGAAGTAGATACGCAATATGGAAATGAATTTACTATGCGCGATTTTCATTTTATCACTGAAGATGTTTGGCAAAATTCAACGAACGAAGTGGATATTACCTTCAAAATACGCCATACTCCGGAGTTTACCAAAGGTAAACTTCTGAAAACTTCTGAAGGCTATAACCTTATTTCTTCTCAAAAGCTTCAGGGTATCGCTCCGGGTCAGTTTGGGGTAATTTATGATGCTGAATCACGAATTTGTATTGGTAGCGGGGAAATTGTCTAAATCACTTGAAATTTAATTTGTTACACTTTGTGAATTCTGAAATAAGTTGTAAATTTACAGCGTATTAAGAATGTTTTTACGTTAACTAGAATCAGCTATTTCCGAGTATGAATTTTCATTGTTCTGTTTATGAAACTAATTCTACGCTTTAGCTTACTAATACTAATTTTATTTGTCGCTGACAGAGCATTTAGTGCCAATCCGAATTTTGAGAAATTACTTATTCAACCTGCCAACAAAACTGTAGGCACAGTTTGGGTAAACGACGCATCGATTAGTGCTTCAATTTCAGGTAAAGCATCGGTATGTCCTAATGCCAATAACCCTTTAGTTACTTTCACCGGTTCCGGAGGAACTGCCCCTTACACTTTCACTTATAAAATAAATTCAGGAGCCAATCTTACTTGTGCAACTGCTTCAGGAAGTAGCACTACCACAGTTTCTGCCCCTACAAACGTTATTGGGAAATTCGATTATATACTTGTTAGTGTTACTGATGCAACAAATACAACAAAACTAACACCCGATACGATATCGGTAGTTGTTAACTCATTACCTAGCGTAGATTTTTCGTACACGAATGATAATACCTGCTCTGGAACCAATATTCAGTTTACACCAACAGTTACCGGCTCAGGTAAACTGACTTATAAATGGGATTTCGGGGATGCTAAAAGTTCAACAGATATTAATCCGGTTCATTCTTTTGAATCTGTAGGATGTAAAACTGATACATTATTCAAAGTTACCCTAACGGTTACTGATGCAAATGGTTGTTCAGGGAGTAAAACTCATTCTATCACTGTAATACAAAAACCCAAAATTGATTTTGTTGATAAAAATAATCCTTTCGATCCATATTCGTTTAGTAATTGTTCTTTGGCTTCAGCAGTTAATCCAAACTTTACTGTTACCGTTGATAATAATACAACTTTAGAGTCAAAAAATTGTATCAATACTTACAATGTGAATTGGGGCGATGGAAATTCCGAAACGAATATTACTTTCCCAATCACACATACCTATACCCGCTTAGGTGGATTCAACATGGCTTTTACAGCTATAGGAAAATCCTGTAATAATACAAAGACCTATATTGTAAAGAACGAAACAAATCCGAAAGGAGGAATAACAAGTCCTGGAAATACTAATAATCTAAAGGCTCCAACACCTCCTCAGGAATTTACTATTTCAGGATGGGGTACGAATTCTCCGGGGACAACTTATACTGTTAATTATGGCGATAATACTACGTTGGTATTAACACAGGAACAAATGAAAGCATCAATTTATTACAATTCAACCAATCCTGATGCTTCAACAAATTATCCTATTCCTCATTCGTACACTACTTCCAGTTGTACCTATTCCATGTCACAATTCACAGTTATACTGAATATTACAAATTCATGCGGAACAACACCTGCAACAGTATCTAATATAATTGTTTCAACAAAACCAATTCCAGATTTTACACTTCCTTTGGTAACTTGCGTTAATTCAAATGTAACATTTACCAACACAACATCGGGCGGATATAGTGCCGGCTGTAATCAAAATGCCATCTATACATGGAATTTTGGTGATGGAAGTGCCATAGTAACAACTCCACTACAATCTTCAATATTTTCAAATGGAATTCATACTTATACTCAACCCGGAAAATATACAGTCGTACTTAAAGCTCAAAATTCATGTGGTGATTCTACGATAAGTAAACAAATTTGCATTGAGCCACCTTTAGTGCCTCAATTTAAACCAGATACAATAATCGGTTGCGCACCGCTTCCAATAAAAATTGTCAATACCACTGATACATCAAAAGTTTGTGTGCCACCAACCTATCTGTGGACAATAACTTATGCAGCAGGGAATTGCGGAACAACATCGTCATACACAATACCAACTGGCAGTTTAACTTCTAAAAATCTATCATTTTTATTTAAAAATCCCGGAACTTATTCTTTGAAATTATCAGTCACTAATAGTTGTGGAACTGTTACATCGGCTGCTCAATCAATTACAGTAATACAACCACCAATAGCCACAATCAATACAATTTCAGATTTATGCGGCCCGGGTAATATCAACCCTACTGCCATTGTGAATAATTGTACACCATCAGGCACACCTAGCTATGCGTGGAGTTTCCCGGGAGGAACTCCGGAAACTTCAACCAATGCTATTCCCGGTGCTGTTTTATACACTACACCCGGAAATTATACGGTTTCGCTTGTTGTGAAAAATGATTGTGGTCTCTCGGTTAAGTCAACTAAATCATTTACTGTGTTTGAAGTGCCAGTTTTAACCAATACTGTTTTGACACAAACGGTTTGTTCGGGAGTTCCTTCAGATTCTATTCCGTTGAAATCAAGTGTAAACGGAACAACTTTTACATGGACTGCAACTGCAACAGCTGGAATCTCTGGATTTATTACTTCTGGCACTACAAAAACGATTCCAATACAAACTATATCAACTACCAAATCTTCTTCCGGAACAGTAACTTATATGATAACACCAAAGTCAGGAAATTGCTCTGGAACTCCGGTAAATTATGTAATTACAGTAAATCCTGCTCCAATAATTACAACTCAACCAGTATCAAATCATTTGTGTAAGGATGGAGTTATTTCTGCGTTGAAAGTTGTTGTTTCAACTATCGATGATACACCGCAATATCAATGGTTCAGCAATCTGAACAAAGTTAACAGTGGTGGAACGCTTTTAAATGGTGAAACTAATGATACTTACAATCCTCCTACAAATATTGTTGGAAAAACATATTATTATTGTTTAATTACACTCAGTAGGGGTAGTTGTAGCTCCTTTACATCAGATGTTGCAGAAATTTGGATTGAGGAATTACCCACAATAAATCTTCAACCGAAACGTTCACAAAAAATCTGTGTGGGTGGATCAATCCCCACACCATTGTCTGTAAGTGTGAAAGGTGGTGCTGGAAAATCGTATCAATGGTATGTTAACAATACAGATGCTACGGTAGGTGGAACGAAAATCCCTACGGGTAGTACTGATTCTACCTATTTACCTCCTGTATTTAATACAGAAGGACATTATTTTTATTATGTTGAAACCAACTTTTCGGGAAGTGGTTGTGGAAATCCGAAAGTAAGTGATGTTGCTGAAATTGAAGTTTTTAAAGATCCTATTGTAGTATCACAGCCCTTATCTACCGATACTTTATGTCAGAATGCTGTTTCTGATAGTTTGAAAGTATCCGTCTCGGGTGGAATTGGTTCTTACGCTTATCAATGGTATAAAAACACTTTGAACAGCATTACAGGGGGAACTTTATTGGCTAATGATACAACTTTTGCATTTTTACCACCAACCGGAGTTGTCGGAACTACATATTATTATTGTGTCATAACTCAGCCAAACGGACCGAATTGCAACATTACTTCTGCAATATCAAGCGTTATCGTAAAACTTTCGCCGACAATATCCACTCAGCCGACAGCATCTACGGTTTTGTGTAAAGATGCCCCTTCACCTGTTTTGAGTGTAAGTATTGCAAATGGAATAGGCACACCATCTTATCAGTGGTATAAGAATAATGATGATAATACAACTTCAGGTACTGCCATATCAGGCGAAAAAAGTAATACGTTTAAACCATCTACTTCTTCTATCGGCGATGTTTATTATTATTGTATTGTTACATTACCTTCAGGTGGTTGTAGTGTTTTAGTTTCAACTACAGCTAAAGTTACAATAAATCCTTATCCGGTTATTTCAAATTCAACTTTGTCTATTTGCAATGGAAAGAGCTTTGAAGTAACTCCATCACCTGCTTCTTCAAAAAATATTGTCCCTATTGGTACGACCTATACATGGGGTGCTCCTGTTATTTCCCCGATTGGTGCTATAAGTGGGACAACTGCCAAATCAACACCTCAGGCATTTATCAGTGACACCTTGACAAATACAACCAATGCTCCGGCAACTGTAACTTATACGGTGATTCCATTGGCGGGTTCGTGTTCTGGTTCAGCTTTTAAAATTATTGTCACGGTAAATCCTTCCATTTTAGTAAGCACTACTAAAAAAGATATTAGTTGTTTTGCTGCAGATAATGGATCTTTTCAAACTGTTATAAGTGGTGGAGTTCCATTTAGCACAGGAGCTCCTTATACAGTCAACTGGACAAGTCCAAACGGTTATTCGTCAAACAATAAAGACATTTCTAATTTGAAACCGGGCATCTATACGTTGGAAGTCAAGGATGCTTCTGCTAATTGTCCTGTGATATTGAACGACACTATTTTTGAACCGGCAGATTTATTTATTCAAACTGACAGTGTAAAAAACATCACTTGCTATGATGCTGCAAATGGCGTAATTGCTTTAACCATAACGGGTGGAACAAAACCTTACAGTTTTACATGGACTAAAGATGGAAATTCATTTTCACCAACAACCGGTTATCTGACAAAACTAAGTCCCGGAACTTATTCGGTATCGGTTTCGGATAAACATCTCTGCGGACCAAAAACTTCTACTTTTACTCTTACACAGCCACAACCATTGGTTGCAACTTTAAACAATCAAACAAATAACGTATGTTTCGGAGATTCGATTGGTACAATTAATGCGAGTGTAACCGGTGGAACAAAAGTAGAAACTTCTCCCGGAATTTATGATTACAAATATTCCTGGATAGGACCGAACGGATTTATAAGCTCATTACAAAATTTGATAGGTTTAAAAGCCGGAAAATACTCGCTGACCGTTAGCGATAGTTTGGGATGTACAAACAATTTGGATGTAACCATAACTCAGGGAACTGAAATAAAGTTAAATGAAGTAACTACCCCTGTAACGTGTTATGGTGCCGATAATGGTTCTATTACAATAAATCCGTCAGGAGGAACTCCACCATATTCAATTGTATGGAGTAATCTGGGAACTGGTTTAGTGCAGGATAATTTATCAGCCGGAGTTGATACAATTACAGTAACAGATGCATTAAATTGTAAAAAAGAATTTCATGTAATATTAGCCGTGCCTCCGTTATTTAAAATCTCACCAAAAGTAAAACAAGTAAGTTGCCATGGCGCAAAGGATGGAAGTATTAAGTTGAATTTTATTGGTGGGAAAAGTCCTGTAACATTGGTTTGGAGCGATAATTCTCCTGCCGGAACTGAACGGAATAATATCGGACCGGGTACTTATTCCGTAACTATTAAGGATGGAACTCCCTGTATTATAGACACTACATTTATTATTAATGAGCCACCGCAATTGACCGTATCGGGTAAAATCCGAAATGCATTAGATTGCAATAAAACAAACAGTGGAGCTATAAATTTAGTGGTTGATGGAGGAACTCTGCCATACACTTACAATTGGTCGAACGGACTTAAAACTCAGAATCTCGACAGCATTCAGGCAGGAGATTATTATGTAACTGTAACTGATTCAGCAGGTTGCTCTCTAACTGAAAAATATTCAGTTTCTCGTCCTGCTGCATTAACAATAAAAATGGATGCGATAATAGATTTTAATTGTATTACCAAAAATGTGAAAGAAATATGTACAGCACATGTTTCAGGGGGGAAAGCACCTTATAAGCTGGTCTGGTCAAGTGGTCAGGTTAGTGGTTTGAACAATGAGATTATGGAAACTTCACAAAATGCAGTAATGGTTTCGTTGAAT
The DNA here is from genome assembly GCA_037134195.1 of Paludibacter sp. Classification (GTDB taxonomy): domain Bacteria; phylum Bacteroidota; class Bacteroidia; order Bacteroidales; family Paludibacteraceae; genus Paludibacter. Next base: position 9,646 of record JBAXMR010000096.1, read on the forward strand.
GTAACTGACGACCTTGGCTGTTCGGCAAATTATTCATTCACTACCAATGTTCCAACACCGGGAATCACTTATATACTACAGGATTGTAATAAACGAACCTATCAGTTTAATGCAGTTGTACCAAGCGAACAAACTGATTTTTATAGTTTTACATGGGATTTTGGCGATGGAACGACATCCACATTAAAATCACCTCAACACATTTTCCCGACACCCGGTAGTTTCAACGTTCAACTCACTATAAAAGGAAGTTGTAGTTCAACTTATTCTACCAATGTGATTGTGGAACAATTACCCGTACTATCAGTTTTCCCTCAACCCAAATTGTGTCAGAATGATTCTGTAACCATTCATGCAAGCGGTGCATATACTTATAAATGGAATGATGGCGCTTCGGGCGACAGCCTTGTTTTGAAACAGTCGGGCGATTACAGTGTTATCGGTACTTCAAAAGCAGGTTGTACAAGCATTTTCGATTTCAATGCAAGTTATTTCGATACATATAATTATGTAATTCAATCGGATAAAAATGAAATTACTGCTGCCCTGACTTCAGAACAGAAAGAAAGTTCATATACGGTACATTTTTGGACAGAGTTTGTACCTTCATCTCAGTATTATTGGGATTTTGGTGATGGAACAAAGAATTACGGTGCAGATATATTTCATACCTATACAATAACAAAAGACGGGTACATAGATGTGAAATTACAAGTAATTAACCCCTATGGTTGTTTGGAAAATACAACCAAACGGATTTGGATTACTACCACTGGTTTACCCAATAGTTTTTCGCCTAATGGTGATGGGAAAAATGAAGTTTTTCTTCAGGGATGGCATATTCAGGTGTATAACCGGAATGGAGTTTTACTTTATGAAGGAGTTAACGGTTGGGATGGAACCTTTAATAATCAGCCGGTTTCAAACGATACCTATTATTATATTTTGTATTACCCAACACCATCCGGAACAAAATCAAGATCGGGTTTTGTAACTATTGTTCGATAATGTGAAATTCAGATGAAGAAAGCCGTATATATTTTCTTTTTTAGTATGATTGCTTACTGGGTTGATGCACAGTCAAATGTACGGTTGGTTAATTACTGGGATAATACTTTTTATATCAATCCGGCTGCAATAGATGAAAAAAACCTGATGGATATTAGCATGGCAGTTCGTAAACAATGGATTGGATTTGCCGGGTCACCTACCACAGTGTTTGTTGCGGGAGCTATATATAACGAAGACCTTTATACTCAGTTTGGACTCAAAGCGGTGCAGGATCAAATTGGATACACATCCTCAACCAATATTGATTTTACGTATGCCTATTCTTTAACAATGAATAATAATTGGAAATTAAATTTGGGATTAGCCGCATCTTATCAAAGTTTGGCGTATGATATATCAAAAATTAGCTTTCCCACAAATGAAGAAGCTTCCATATACAGCAGATTGGCAACACAAGATAATTTTAATGCACAAATAGGAGCAGAGCTCATTAATCATAATTGGCGATTTGGGCTATCAGGACAGAATATTTTTTCGTTATTTAGTAATTCAATTACAAATAAAGTATATAACAATACGAATTTTTTGTACGGTATGTATCGGGATTATTCACACGACTTTATGAATTTGGGCTATGGACTTTGTGCTATTCAGTATGGAAATACCATTCAAATGGAAATGAATATCAATTCCTATTTTAAATTAAGTAACTCAAATAATCCCTTTCAGATTGGTTTTTTCTATCGAACATGGAGTGAAATGGGGTTTTTACTTGGGGTAAGTCTCAGTAAGAATTTAAAAGTGTCATACACCTACGATTACGATATGGGTGGAATTAGTCAAAGTTCCTTCGGTAGTCACGAATTAATGATTTCTTATAGTTTCGACAAAGTATGGAAATGCAGAAATTGTTGGTTATAATCCCCTGAACCCTACAACTCCACTGGTATAATCACCTTAATACTTAGATTTCTTCCAATATTAAAAACTCCTTCATGGCCTGTAACTAAATTCTCAGGTGCATATTTCAAACGGCTCAGGTGGCTTTGGTAAGCTTCATTCGTGAGATTTGAACCATTTATGTAAACCGAGAAAAGCATGCGTTTAGCAGTTACAACGTCAGTTCCTAAACTTGCATTTAGAAGCGTGTAAGCCGGAGTGGGAGTCTCTGTATTATAAGCCGAATAAATATTATTCTGAGCAAAATTATGTTCAATACCAACCAGAAAATATAAATTTTTCAGGGTTTTCAGGCTGTTGTGAATATCTATGCGGATATCTGATTTCCATTTGGGAGCTGGAGTTAACGGAAGATATCGGGTTGAATCAGGCTGATTCAGAAGTTGGCTGTTCACATACGAAAAACTGTTTTCGAAATGAAGCCAGTGTTGCGGATGCGGGTGAATGTCGATGCTGAATTCACCACCCATGATGCGGGCATTACCTGATGAGAATTTAAATGCCGGAAAATTATCGATAATAGAATCATTACCGTTTTTGCCAGGTAACCTGCTGGAAAATATATAATTGTCGATAAAGTTCATAAACAGATTTAGTTTGGAACTGATATGTTCACTTTCAAATCCCAGTTCATAATCTATTTGGAGGCTGCTTTCGGGTTTCAGGTTTGGATTTCCTATTTCGTACCGGATAGTTCCTTCATGAACGCCATTGGAGCTTAGTTCGTTGATAGATGGCGCACGAAACCCCTTTGATAAATTCAGTTTTGAATTCCAGTTCTCATCAATTTGGTAACTTGCACCCACGCTACCACTGAATCCGGGAAAATTAGTTTTAAAACCATTAAAACGTTGAATGGAGCTAATGTCCGTGGAGGTTGTTTTCTCGCCCGAAGTTTTCAGATAAAGTGCATCAGCCGTTTCAAAACGGTTATCAATGCGTAAACCTCCACTGATGTCAACATTCCCGATTTTCTTTTTGGCAATGATAAATCCACCAATATCAAATAACCGGTATTCAGGTACAAGGTATTCTGAACCTAAGTTCAAAGAGTTTTGGTACATGCCGTTTATTCCGAATGAAATTCCGAAACCATTGTTTTGTGGAAGTAGATAATGAATATCGTAATTGACCGTATGAAGCTGAAAATAAAGACAGTAATTATTCGGATTCAGTATGTCGCCAAATTCCTGACGGCGATTTTGCTGATAACCAAGTGTGGTTTTCAATGTTCCTGAACCCATCAGAATATTGTTATTCCACACTACTTTGTAATGATTCACCACCTGATAAGGGAATGGTTTTTCGTACGAAATAAAATCGCTTTGTGTTGCGATAGATTCACCTGCTGTATTATTGCTTAGTGCAACAGGTTTTGTAAAATTACCCGTCAAACTATCGCGGTAGCCTTCTATCATACCGGGAATAAGCTGATAAGCACTCAGACTAAGGTGAGAATATCCCCACGATTTATTCAGTCCGATTAGTCCCGAAATAGCATTTTCGCTGAAACCTGAATTAAATACATAGCCATCGTAACGGTTTTGATAAGCGTGAGCTTGTTTGTTGCTGTAACGCAGATCCCAGATCAGATCTTTTTTATGTCCGGCAAAATCTGCCGAGTAGGCAATCAACCCGTTATTGGTCTGATAATCAGTCATCAGGTTTAATTTCATTTTGCCTTCAGGTAGAGTGGGAGCAGAGAAGAAACTGATAACTCCCGCCATAGCATCCGAACCATATAGCAAGCTGGCAGGACCTTTCAGAATTTCAGCACTATAAACGGCAGCTTCATCAATTTCAATACCATGTTCATCGCCCCATTGCTGTCCTTCCTGTCTGACATCATCGTTCACTATCACTACACGATTGTAACCTAATCCACGAATCACAGGTTTTGAAATGCCGCTTCCGGTGGTAATTTGTGAAATTCCGGGCTGGGAGGCAAGGGCATCAATTATGTTTGTTGATGATTTTTGCAATAAATCAGTTTGAGTAACTATCGATATTGGTGTTGGAGTTTGTAGCATCTTCAGTGGATTACTATGCCCGTGAACCAACACTTCAGTAATTTCGGTAACTGACTCTTCCAAAACAAAGTCTTTTTGATTAATCTCTGATAAATCGATTGTTTCAGCTTCTTTTTTATAATTGATAAAGCTTACTTCAACTTCCAGTTTCTTCTTTGGAAGTTTATTAATAGAGTAGTTACCACTATTATCGGTTACTGTACCGATTCCAAGTTCAGGAAAAAGAATAATGACTCCAACAAGTGGTTCTCCTGTTTTGCTATGAATAGTACCGTGTAGTGAAATCTGAGCAGAAATACTGAATGGTAATAAAATAATAAATAGGAGGTAAGTTATTCTCTTTAACATAACGAATGGGCGGTTTGTGCTATGAGAATGCAAATTTTGCACGAATTGTTTGAATACCTGTCAACAATTAGAATGATTTAACAAATTTGTTGTTATTCTTATTTTGAATAAACGTTGATATTGGGCTGTCAGACCTAAAAGGATAAATATATAGCCTGAAAACAGGGTGAAGTTTTGAACTTTGTCGTTTTGTTTCAATTTCAGTTGGTTTTAGTAGAAAAGGTGCTGAAATTAGTTAGTACGCAATTGACCCAGTTGTTTGGAGCGAACGGGGTTGGTTATTTGTGTGGGTCACTATCGGGTTATAGCGTCACAAGATAATTTATTTTTCAATCCAGATTCACAAAAGTTTCTTGGTAATCAACCGGGCTCAACACAGTATCATATAATCCCACATCTTCGCCTTCGTGTCGGTTTATGCCAATATATTCAAGGCTGGCATCTTCGTAACGCTTGAATTTATAGATAGCATCGTTCATTAATGCACTGTTGAATAATCCCAGACTGACTAAAAGTTCAAAATCCTTTACAGATAAACCGGTCACTTTGCGGAACAATCCGGGTTCAAGTTGGGTAATTACATCGCGTAGACTTCTTTCCCGATAATCAGTGAGATACATAAAAACAGGAACACGGGTTGCAAATTTTATCAGCTTTTCCTGAATCTGTTTGCGTTTACTCTTGTATTCTTTTTCTTCATCCGAAAGCTCTTTCTTCTCTTTTTTACTGAGTTCGCGTTCATTGGCTTCTTTTTTGGTTTTCTTTACCGATTCGGATTTATTGATTATCGTTTCAATATCCTGATTCAAGCTTCGGAAACCCTCAATACTCATCAAGGCTGCCATTGCTTCTTTGTTGTTCATTAAGCGGGCAAGTGTAGCGTTATCAACATTAACAAGCAATGCGCTTTCCCAACGTCGAGCCAACAACGTTGCCGATGTACCACTCATGGCAATGTCCAGAATATTCGCTGCATCAATTTGTTTCATGCTGCTGCCATCGTAAGCCAACACAGGCAGGAAGTTGATAAACTCGGCAACCTTTGCTTCGGGGTTCGATTCATTTACATTGAGACGGCAACTGTAATCGGCAATTTGACGCAAAGCACGGTCGGGCGCAAAGTCAAATACATAACATTCTTCTTTGAGTATTTCTACTTTATTAGGCGATTTGCTGTCGGGGTTTTTAATTGTCCACGGTGTTTGCACCCGGAATGCTGCCTGAAAGTATGTTTCTGGGCTGGAAGAATTGCGGAGCATAAAAATACCTGTCCACGGTTTTACCGATACACCGGTGGTAAGTTTTCCACACGAAAGAGTGATGGTTTTTGATTCCAAGGGATTATCAGTCATTGCGTCTTGCACAGGTGACAATGCTTCTACACCAATTCCTGCACTTGTGCCCGCAGCAACCACAACCCTGTAGTCATGGTAAAATTTATTTTGTCGTTGTTTCAGCAAATTTGCCATCGCATGGCACGAAGCTACTGTTGGTAAAAACCAAAAGGTATGATTCAGCACACGCAGCAAAGGTGCATGTGAGAATGGCAACGGTGGTTTCTTAGCTCCCAGTTTCAGATTATCAACCGATGTTTCACTAAATGAGCCCCGAATCAAATCCAGCCACTTCTGTACTTCATCTTCGTATTTAAAATGAGCATTACGCCCATCGCCTTCGGCAGTGAAAAATACATTCAAGTCAAATTCATTGAATTCACCTTTCATGGCAATTTCCCGAATCGAATCGGGAAGCTGATAGGTGAGCATGACCATGCGGGGCAATGAAGCGTACGGATTTGCCTCACCCTGCCAATTCTCTTTGGCTCGCTGTTCGTCGGAGTATGTCCAGTTGAATATTTGTTCTTCAATAAATTCGCCGGATGCAATCGCTCTAAAAGGTGTGCCGGAAAGATAAAGGTAATGATTGGTGGTTATGGGCATTATTTCTTCGTCGAAATATTCAATTCCTTCACCTTCACCGAATTTCAATTCCTTTGCTCCTTCTGCTTCGAAAAGTTCTTTGGCATTCTCACGCCATGCACCGTAATGGTATTCGTCGAAAATCACACAATCCCAATTGGTGGCGTGAACCCATTCGTTGCGGACTTTTATTCCACCGGCATCATTCCTGCCCAGATAATCCTGAAACGAACCAAAACAAACAATGGGTTTTTTATGGTCGGCTTCTTCTAACTGCAATCCGTTACGCGAAATAAACTGCCAACCTTTGAAATCGACATGTGACAATAAATCCTCGTCCCACGCACTTTGCACAGCAGGTTTAAAGGTGAGTACCAGAATTTTAGTCCAGCCCAATCGCTTTGCTAACTGATAACTGGCAAAGGTTTTGCCGAAACGCATTTTGGCATTCCATAGAAAGTGCGGGGTTTTATTTTTGTTTTCCTTTTTGAAGCTCGTAAAATAGGCTATGGATTTATTTACCGCCTCTTCCTGTTCAGGACGCATACCGAAAGTGAGCGTTCGGTTATCTTCGTTACGTTCTCCGCTTTTAATAGCCCATATTGCTGCTTTTATATCTTTTACTGAACACTTAAACCATTCTCCCTCGGGATTGGCAAATCCTGCACGGCGTAAATGCCGGTGAATATCGTAGTCGGTAAACGAACTGCCGTCGTTTTTCATTGCCGATTCTTCGAACACAATGTTATATTGCAGTCGGGCTGTTTTAAGTTGTTCGGCTACCCGCTGCTGTGCATCACGGTCGGTATACCCTACTTTGAGCAAACCGGTATGTGTGCCAACTCCTAGCAATTCGTAGGCATAAATAGTGGGAGTTGCTAATGGGCGGGCTGGAAAAAATGTTTTATTCATATTACAATAATCAAATTAGAATTTTCAAAAATGTTTGTATATTTGCAAATCAATGAAAATGATATAGCTATGACCATAACAGTCAAAATAAATACGAGTACCCCTGAAGGTAAACATTTGGTTGAAGAACTCCATCAACACCCTGAAGTTGTTGAATTTGTTGAGTCATCAGTCGTGTCAGAGCCTGCCCCCACAGGTTATGTCTCAGTTAAAGAGGGGTTTGACCAAGTCAGAGAACATGTGAAATCTATTTCTGCTTCTGAATCAGCCAAACTTGCTTTCCAAAGACTGGGTGAAAAATACAACCGCACTTTTGAGAATAAATACACCCGATGAAAAAGTATGCTGTTCGTATTTCCGAGTCGGCACAAGATGATATTTATCGGTTAATCGACTATATTTCAGAAATCTACAAAGCTCCACGCACTGCTGAAAAATACCTTATCGAATTATACGACACCATTTTCTCACTACAATATTTGTCCGAATCTATATCTGTCTCCCCAAAAGCTGATATTCTGAAATACGGTACCAATGCAAAATCAATTGTATTCAAAAAACTGACAATAGCATTTACAGTTGAAAATGATAAGGTTATTGTACAGGCTGTTATGTCAGGTGCATTGGTAAAAAATTGAATTCTCACTTTCTTGTTCATCATTTGGCAAAAGACCATTACTGTTGATTTCACAGCTCCATTGGACGTATCATAGAATCGATGAAAGCTATTTCCTCCTCTGTTAATCTGTATTTTTTATAGAGTTTTTCATCTGTCCAAGATTCATCGAAATTTTGAATTGGAACAAAGAAATAGACTCCTTTTGCTGCATTTTGAGTGTTCTTAATTAACGAAACTAAGAACCTGAAAAATTTTGTGGAAACATAACTAATAAAATTATTTGCTTGATTCAAATTGTCAAAGGTTCTCAAAACAATATATGTTTCAGTAGATACTGAATTAGGCTCAGAAATTATTGGGACTCCAATTATTTGATGTGGAAATGAGTCACTTCCAGAACCTGCTTTTGATATAATTACTTTTATTTTATTAATGAGGTCTTTGTTTTTTACTACTTCATTTTTTGAAATATATCCAGTATCACCAAACCTATATAATTTAATAGGTGTGTCAACTGTTTTTGTTTTATTGAATTTGGTATAATTAGAATCAATCCCATAAGGTTTTCTTGAACTGATTTCGTTAAGAATCGTTTTTTCTTCTAGACTTTGAACCTTCTTTAATATTCCAATAGCTTCATTAAACCGAATAAAAACTTCTGCTCCTTTTTCCAACAATGGACGCTCCATTGTTGATATTAAATCATTCCTATTGTATGAAGTCACTTTACATAATCCTTTATTATCTCTTTCCCAAAGAAAATAACAAATACCTCCTTTTATTTGAACTCCTGGAAAACAATCTGATGCATCCAAGTAATCGTGAATCTCTCTAATTCTGTTATCTTGAAGCATCTCATCTCTAAATTCATCCAAACCTTTCCCCCCTGAATACCATCTTGCAGGTATAATCATAGATAAATATCTGGGATTTAGTTTTTTAGCCTGTAAAATAAATTTATGATATATTGGCATTGCACTTGTACCCATTCCCCCTCCGTCATTCATTTGATAGGGCGGATTTCCTATAATTACATCAAATTTCATATCAAATATTTTTTCTGGTTTGTTTGTATGAATAAAATTATAAGCATAAGTTTCAAAGGCATCTGCACGGTCATATTCCAATTGACTTGCTCCGCAAAATGTACATTTCCCGGCTGCTGAGCCTGTCGAAGCCCAGGTATGGTTTATTCGCTCATACCGGATATTTCCCTGTTCGTTATCGAACTCGGTACATAAGGCGTACTTTGGGTGATTAGCTGTTTTGCTACAATATACGCTACGCCTTGAAAGTAGCGATGTAAGTTCGGTGATAGCAATGCCAAAAAGCTGATTTTTGAAAATATGATTGATACGGGTTTGCTTGTCAGGAATTTGAGTTTCTAATCCAACCATCAGTCGCTTCGCTATTTCACGCAGAAACACACCGCTTTTACTTACCGGATCGAGAAACCGGGTTTCGGGATTACTCCACAGTTCGGGTGGCAATAAATCCAGTATATCATTTACCAGATTGGGCGGTGTAAAAACCTCATCGTTGCTCAGGTTAGCAAGACAGCTTAATACATCGGGATTGTAATTTGTCTGAATCATAATTTACAGGATTTTAGAATTATAGAATTTGTAAAATTCATGTTGTTTCGCTTATAAATTTCAGATTGCTAAGTCTTTATTCTGTTTATTCTTTAATTCTTTCATTCTGATTCAGACAGTTTTAGGAAGTGAATAAGTGGATAGTCTTTTATCGGTTCGTCGATGGCTGCTGCTTCGCCTTCGTCGTTGAAGAGTGAGAATTGGTGCGACTGCTCCACCAGAAAGCGGAATACATAATCACGCCGTTTGAGCATAGAGCCATTCACGGCACTCCATTCGGAAAATACAATGGGTTGTTTCGTTTCAGGATTCGTAAAGTCGAGCGCATCGCCCCACAGAATATTACGATGTAAAAGGAAGTCAACACTTTTCAGACATTCAATTTTGCATTTGCTGCCGAACAATTTTTTGTACCTGTCGTCAAATATCTTGAGTAATCGGGTACGACATTCTTGTGCATTATCTTCCAATATATCAACACCATAAATACAGGAAACAGCCAGTACAGCATAACGTTCCCATTCGGTCTGGCTTTTGGAGTAACGGCTATCAACCACTCCTAATTTTCGTCGCAATACTTCAACCAGAAAGTTACCGTTTCCACAGGCAGGTTCAAGAAAACGGGATTCGATACGTTCCGTTTCCTGCTTTACCAAATCAAGCATGGCATTTACTTCCCGTTCGGCAGTAAATACTTCGCCATGGTCGGCAACCCGTTTTTTTGATTTGACTTGTTTGTCGTCAGTAATTGGAGTAAGATTGTTGGTGCGCAAGGTTGTAGTATGTTGCGCATTGGGCTAGAATTCTGGTAAGTTTTGCCCACAAAAAAAGCGTGGACAAAATTCTTATCCACACCCCAAGCCCCTAGGAAGGCCACAAGTAAACGATAAGTCAAAAGCCCACGCCGTTTGGCATGAGCATTTTGCTTATTGAATCAGTTTACTTGTTCGCTTCGATAGAAATTTCCTAGGTTTCTGGGGTGTGCGAACAATAGCAGAATGCTATTTAATTAA
>JBAXMR010000097.1:0-19957 GCA_037134195.1 Paludibacter sp.
TCAATGAACTATATTTCAACTATTTAAACTAAATCCTTATCTAAACGACATTGATATTTGTATAGTAAATTAAATACTGCAAATATGGCTACATTCAGATTTGAGGTTAACAAAAATAGACCAACAAGGAACAAAACTTTTGTTGTTTGGTTGAGAATTACCACTAACGGTAAAAGAAAGCTCTTAAAAACTCCTATTGAGCTTAAATCAGTAAAAGACTTCAATTCAAAAGCAAGACAAGGAAACTGGATCAGAACTTCTGAAATTAGAAGTGCCAAGTGGAATGATGAACTTGCCGGAATTCTTGAAAAGGCAAAAGAAACCTACAAGGATTTAAAAGAATTAGGTACTGCTTCTTCAGAGAATATTTCCAACACAATGAGATCAGGTGAAATTTCGCCCTCGTTCCTGGCTTATGCTAAGCAAAGAACTTCGGACATTTTAAACGAAGGCGGTCACCGGAATTACAAAAAGTACAATGGATTTTGTAATAAGCTGGAAGGCTTCATAAATTCAAACAGAAAGAAAGATTTACTTTTTGTCGAAGTTACTACCTCATTTTTGTCGAAGTTTGAAGCATACCTTCACACGCTCAAGAACGAAAGAAATCCGGAAGCCGTATTACACCCCAATACAATTGCAATTAATTTGAATATCTTCAAATCAATTATCAATCGTGCCATTGAAATTGACAGATTTATAAAGCCGGAGCAAAATCCATTTTTAGGATATAAATACGATAGGGAAGTAAGTACCACTAAAGAGAAATTGAACGAAGCCGAAATAAAGCTAATTGAAGAACTTAATCTGAAAGAAAACAGTCTGATTTGGCATTGTCGAAATTACTTCTTATTTTCGTTTTATTTAGCAGGAATCAGAGCCGGTGACCTTATCCAGCTTCGTTGGTGCAATATCACTTCTGAAGGTCGTTTGGAATATCGCATGGCGAAAACAAAAAAAGACCGCAGCATATTTTTACACGATAAAGCCAGGGATATTTTACAACATTATTATAATGAAAATTGCAAGCCGTCACATTATATTTTTCCGTTACTCGATAGTAGTGCTGAGTATGCCAAAGCTGTAACACCAGAACAAAAGGCAACTCTTCCACCGGAAATGATAATAAAGCTAAATGATATAGTTGGGGCAAAAAATGCCTTAATTAATAAGTATTTGAATAAAATTGCTGTAGAAGCAAAGATTGAAAAGCACATTTCAATGCATATTGCCCGGCATAGTTTCGCAAAAATTGCAAAAGATAATAAGGTGGATAACAATCACCTCAAAAACCTTTTAGGCCATTCAAATATAAAGATAACCGAAGCATACATGGGAAACTTTGATACAGCCGAAACAGATACTGTAATGGCTTCTATATTCAAGAAGAAAGATGATACTTTTGAGCAAATTCAATCACTCTTAAAAGGTATGACACCTGAGAAACAAAAGGAATTTTTAAAATTCTTGATAAAGTAATTGTACAATTATCAATTTCAACTAAAAATATATACCGAAAAACAATAAAAAATGGAGAATGAAAAAAAATCAGATGAAGTAATCAAAAGAACTTCATTAAATGAGAGACGTAAAGAATTCCAGGAATTTGAATCTGATTTTACAAAAGCTTTTGAAGAAGTAAAAATTTGGAGACAAAATGCAAAACCGGCACCAATGACAATTGATCAATGTTTTCAAATATGTATTAATCCTGTGTATTTTACTTTTGATATCGTTAATGAAGAATTGAAAAATAAATATCCTTTCGATGATTTTAATCGTTTATTGATTAAAACTGATTTAGAGAATTTCACAGAACATTTGTATATATTTGGGTTATTTGAGAAGGATAAAATAAATGTAAGAAAAAGAAATGAGGCGGAATTTAACTCTATTATTGACCACCCCTCCTCAGTAACATTATACAACAATCAAGCTCAAGCCATTTCAAATGCACTGTTGTTTTTATTAGTTCACCAAGACACTGACATTTCAATTATATTTAAAAGCAAAGGAAAATATGCTGATAGTATAAAATTTGATGACAATTTTTTGACTTCAAAAATTATTGAAGGTCTTAAACGAGATTATGAGAACTTTAATCTGAATGAAGAAAATCTGACTTTTGAAGAGGCGGAAGAAGAAATTAAAAACTTATGCGACCCAAAATGGATTGAAAATTATATAAATCAACTTCTTTCAGATGAGGAAAATAATGTTTACTATGGGAGAATTAAGAGTTATGAAGATATAGAAGGCTTTGTGGATGAAAATATGATAAATGAATATGCGTATGATCATGAAACAAAAAGAGAAATCACTGTTGATTATGTCAAATCCCTGTATGGGGAATCGAAGAAACGCAAACCCGGTGCTAAACCCAAAAACGATACTATTGCAAGCATTGCTGAACGTCTTTCATATTTAATTAGATTAAAAAGTTTTTTAAACCAGAATGAATATACAGATATTTCAAAATACCCACTCTCAAATAAGGATTGTCGGTTGATTCATGATTATTTGGTGTTTTTTAATTTAATTCCAAACCAGAAACAAAAACAAAACACAACCACAACACCTGAAAATTACATTAAAGCGTTAATCAAAAATTTCCGTAAACACAGGAAATTGTTACGGCAAGAAAACAGTGTACATTTTCTTATAAATTCATATAAACGAGACGGAATATATCCAATTAGAGATAATGGAATAAATTACATTAATTTTAAATCCTAATTTATTCCAAAACTGAAATAAATTACATTCAATTCTCAACCCTATTTTATTCTATAATTGGAATAATTTAGGGTTGATTTTTGTTTAATTCTATTCTATAGATGTTTGATACAGTGTCATTTATATCCATTTACCTTTGCAAAGTGAATTTGAAACAAACTAAAATCAAATTATAAATAAACGCTTATGCAAACAAATGAAAACAGCCTCCAAATGGCAGTCGTTCCACAGAGCTTCCTAAACAAAATGGAAGAAAAAATGGAAAACCTTGAAAATATCCTTCGGGATAAGAGTGAACAGGAAATCAATTCCCAATGGATTGAATCTGTAAAAATTCCAAAACTTCTTGGCATTAGTCAAAAGACATGGCAAACCTATCGCGATAAACGGCTCATTCCGTTTAGCCAAATTGGCTCAAAAATTTTCGTCAAAAGAGCCGATCTTGAAAAGTTTATGGAATCACATTACATTGAATCAAAATAGAAGAAAACGCAAATGGATTACCAAAAGCACCTCGAAAAACTTGTTGCTGACATTCGCAACAAAGTTTTTGAAGAAGAAGAACTGAAAGAATCATTCAAAGTAATCAACAAGAATTATGAGAAAATTCAGAAACAGTTGATTGAGCTCACTAATGCCATGAATTTTTCAAGTAAAATTGAAGCTCTTCAAATCATAGACAATGCACAGTTTATGAAGCTAATGGGTATTAGTCAGAAAACAGCTCAAACGTGGCGTGATAGTGGTTTGGTGAGTTATACGCAGATAAACAATAAAATATATTATAAGATTCTTGATGTTAAAGAACTTATAGAAGAGAATCAACATAAATCTTCAAAAATGTAAATATATGATAGAAGAAAAACAAACCCCTTCGGACTCGGCAAAGTCCTCAGGGGAAGATGAAATACTGCAAGACAAAAATACAAATTTTCTTGGATTGTTTAAATCGGATATTCAATCCAATTTAATGAAATTGAGTGTAAGTTGTACCGAACCAGCTCTTCCACACAAAGAAATTCTTAATGAGCTTTTAAATCAGGTCGATACAATTGATTTTGACTTATTGGCTTTCGCTCGTATGCAATTAGTGGAGCAAGTTGGTTCGGGCATTAACCGTATGACTGATTTGATGAAAGAAGCTGGTCTTCCTGAACCTACTTACACTACTGATGGTATATTTACGGTTAAGCTTATCAGACCTGTATCTGAAGGTAATAAACTAGGTGATAAACTAGGTGATAAACTAGGTAATAAACTAGGTAATAAACTAGGTGATAAACTAGGTGATAAACTAGGTGATAAACTAGGTGATAAACTAGGTAATAAACTAGGTAATAAACTAGGTGATAAACTAGGTGATAAACTAGGTAATAAACTAGGTAAAAAACAAGCTGGTAAATCAGGTGGTAAAAATAGTGATAAAGCTAGATCAAAAATAGTAGAGATAATAGCAAGTAATAATGACATAACTATTCCTGAATTAGCTAAAATGGTAGGTTTAACCAACAAAGGAGTAGAATACCATATTGCAAAAATGAAAACAGAAAAGATCATTGATCGTGTTGACTCACGAAAAGCCGGTCAATGGGTAATCTTATCACCCAAAAAAACAAAATAATCCTGATTAAATAACCTTCAAAATACTATCTTTTAAATTCCAAACTTATTCACTCAATAATTTCTATTCCTTTTTCTTTCTCCTTTGGAGAAAGTACCCGAAGGGGGATAGAGGTCGGGTGAGGTCGGGATTTAAGGGTCAATCCTATGAACACTTCCGCGCTTAAACGCTTTGCCCAACAGGCACGCAATATTCTCAAATCAGGAGTTGCCAAACAATTACTGGCACAAGGTTACGATCCCAAGTCTAAACTATTCACCACCGAGCCACAAGCCGTTTTTGGTGGTGCTTTGATGGGCGATAAAATGATAGACGATCCAACCTTTATACCCAAATGGAAAGCCCTGCAAAAAGCAGTTCGTTCCAAAGGTGCTGAGGTGGTGTACGAAGAAGCTGCCTATACCTGGTTCAACCGGCTAATGGCTATTCGTATTTTAGAGAAAAACGGCTACATTGCCCCACAACTCGAATTTGTGAGTGCTCAGGTTAAAACACCCATATTGGTTCAGGCAGCTCGTCAGGGCAATGCTCCTCGATTGGACACCCCACAACGAAAACAATTGGAACGTCTGCTCGACGATGACCGACTGGAAACAGAACTATTCGCCTTGCTTATTACCGCTTATTGCCACCAATCAGACCTGTTACAGCGTGTTTTTGGACGTTTCGACGATTATACCGAGTTACTTCTTCCTGCTGATATATTAGCCTCTAATGGCTTTCTGAACTTATTAAACACCACCGATGCCATTACCGACGACGATTACCGGCAGGTGGAGCTTATCGGTTGGTTATATCAGTTTTATATTTCGGAGAAAAAAGACGAAGTATTCAAAAGTTTTAAAAACAAAAAGAAAGCCGAAGCAGCCGACATACCCGCAGCCACACAGATTTTTACACCCAACTGGATTGTAAAATACATGGTGCAAAACACCGTTGGACGTATCTGGCTCGACCTCAACCCCGATTCCCGCTTGCGTGAATCAATGAAATACCTTGTTGTAAATTCAGAAAGCGAAGCCAACTCTCAACTCTCAACTCTCAACTCTCAACTAATTAAAGAAGTCGCTCACCTCAAACTCCTCGATCCCGCCTGTGGCTCAGGACACATTTTGGTGGAAGGTTTCGACTTGCTTTACAGTATGTACCGCGAAGAAGGTTATACGGCTACCGAAGCGGTACGCTCTATTTTTGAAAACAACCTTTTTGGTTTGGATATCGACTTACGTGCTGCCCAACTCTACACCTTTGCGCTATTACTAAAAGCAACGGCAGCAACTCAAGATCCAACCATATTGGATAAAGACATATTACCGCACGTGTACGCCATGCCCGAAAAAGAAATATTTACCCGGCAGGAAGTACTCGATTTTCTGGGCGAAGGCAACGCTACTCACACCGACGCACTGTATAATGCATTATTTCTGATGCAGCAAAGCCAAAACCTCGGCTCTGTAATGAAATTCTCATTCTCCGATGCTGCCCGTAATGCCATTGTTCAACAAACTACCGAATGGAAAACAAATACCGACCTTGACTTACTACAACAAGACCTTTGGAAACGCCTTGCGCCTTATTTGCAAGTGCTTCAAGTGTTGACAACAAAATACGAAGCCGTAGCAGCCAATCCACCCTATATGGGCAGTGGGAATATGAATGATGAATTGAAAGAATATTTAGATGAAAAATACTCATTAACGAGTAATGATTTATCTTCTGTCTTTATGCAATGTTCAAACAGATTCTTGAAAGACAGAGGTTTTTGCTCTATGATTAATCAAGCCAGTTGGATGTTTAAACCAGCATATGAAAAATATAGAGAATTATTAATAAATACTTTATCAGAAAGCATTAACTTCAAATCTATTGTTTACTTAGGTGCAGGTACATTTGAAGAAATAAATGGTGAAGTCGTTCAATCTGTCTGTTTTACAATATGTAAGATGCAACAAGAAATTACTTCTTTTTTAAAATTGACAAAGTTTAAATCCTCTGATATAAAACACAAAGAATTTCTATCAAATAGTGGCGAAAGATATTTTATAAAAATAGACGAGTTTAATAAATTCAATGGCAAGCAATTTGGATTTTGGCTTAAGAGCGAAATAATAAATCTTTACAAAGATTCTCCAATTAAAAAGTATGGCGATGCAAGACAAGGTATAAAAACAGGAAATAATCAATATTTTATAAAAATTTGGCATGAGGTTTCTTGTAAGTTATTTAATTTGAAATGGTTTCCTGTTGAAAAGGGTGGTGAATTTAAACGTTGGTATGGAAACAATAATAATTTGCTGAATTGGGAAGATGATGGATTTGAAATAAAAAATTTTAAAGATGAAAATGGTAAATTAAAATCAAGACCTCAAAATTTACAGTTTTTTTTCACGGAGGGAATTACCTGGTCAACTTCAGCAGGTGAAAACCCCGCTTTTAGATTTTCAACAGATAATTTTACTTTTGAAAGTTCCGGTTCTAAGTTCTTTGTGTTAAATAGTAAACACAGTTTATATAATTTCATTGGTTATTTTAACTCTAAAGTAACAAAATATCTCATAGATGTTTTTGCTCCAGGAATTGGTTTTTCGGAAGGGTCAATAAAATCTTTACCATACATTAGTAAAAATGAAGAACAAATATATTTAATTTCTAAAAAGAATATTGAAATAGCCAAAACCGATTGGGATTCACGTGAAACCTCATGGGATTTCGAAAAGCACCCAATAATCAAAGCCGAACAAACCACATTGGAATCAGCTTATCAGGCTTGGGAAGAGCTTGTAACTGCAGATTTTTATCAGCTTCATGCCAACGAAACTGAACTAAACCGAATTTTTATAGATATTTACGGCTTGCAGGATGAACTTACTCCCGAAGTAAAACTAAAGGATATTACTATTTTGCAGGAAGAATTGAATAGTAATGGCTTGGGAGATGCTACCGAGTCTATCGGCTCGCTACCTATTCGTCAAGAAGTGGTAATGCGTCAGCTTATTTCCTACTTAGTGGGTTGCCTGATGGGTCGCTATCGCTTAGATAAACCGGGCTTGCACATTGCGCACCCTGCACCCACAGCAGAAGAAATTGCTCCATATAGTTATCAGGGCCACACCGTAGAAATAGACGACGATGGTATTATTCCGTTAATGGATAATAATTCCAGCTTTGCCGATAATGCCCTAATCCGTATAAAACACCTGCTCGAAGCACAATGGGGTGGTGATAAACAGTTGGTAGATACAATCAACTACCTGCAATCGGCTTTAGGCAAGGATTTGGAAACGTATCTGGTAAAAGACTTTTGGAAAGATCACTGCTCACGATACCAAAAACGCCCGATCTATTGGCTGTTTGCTTCACCCAAAGGTGCATTTCAGGTAATCACCTATATGCACCGGATGAACAAATACACCGTAGAAAAAATCCGTAGCAACTACTTGCTCCGCCATATTAGTAACCTCGAAAATCGCATTGCAGCCTACGAAGCGGATCAGTCGTCCTTAGACCGTAACCAAATGCGTGACTTCGAAAAATTAAAATTCGATCTCATTGAATGTCGTGAATACGACCTTCAACTCAAAGAAGTAGCCGATCAACAAATCGACTTCGATCTGGACGATGGTGTTGTAATAAACTATGCTAAGTTTGGGAGTGTGGTAGCACAGATTAAGTAATTAAACTTCGAAGGAGTTAACTACGCATATCGAGTATTTCGAGATTCCGACTTGACGGAAACCCCCAGTAAACGAAGTGCAACTGGGGGATGCCAAACAAAATTAAATCTCAACCCCGTAGTGGGTTGAACAATAAATAGCTAAGTGATTTCGTGACAGCCTTTTAACTTTAAAATATACAATCATGGAAACAAAATTTACAAAAATCAAAGCATGGATTTCTTCCAGTTTTCAGGTAATTACCTTAGGATTATTAGTGTTCACTGTTGTCATTGTGTTTAAGCAACAAAATGATATTCATAAATTACAAGGACAAATCGATGATGTTTATTACAAAGTGGATCAAACTAATGATAACGTAAGCCATGTTAGTTCTAAGTTGGATGGAATTGAAAGCGATATAGAAAGATTAAGAAAAACTGTAATTATTTGGGGTCACTGATAAGAATATCTAAAACTATATATTGATATTCAATTTGTTGCAATTCAAAATCAATCCATAAAATGTCATTACAAGAAAAAATAATTACCTATTTTCAACGAAACCCGAATCTGAAAGTGCTTTTCTTTTTCGATCCTGAAGGCGCGTTTACCGCGGAAATTGAATCGCTCGACATACCCGATGTTCATATTCGCACAGTAAGGAAAAACTGGTTTAATCTGAAAATTAAACTCAATGCACTCAAAGAGGGTGAAAAGGTATTCTTGCACTTTATCATGCCTTCTCCACAGTCGCAGGAAGATTACCTTAATTTTCCGCTCTTGGGTTTGTTGAAAGCAAATAAAGAATTATTGCTCGACGATGTAGGTACATTGATGGAAGATTTTGGGTTATTGCCGCACCAAACCGGGCTACTCAAAAAATACAAAAACGAATTACAATATGAATATGCTCAAAAGGTACTTCGTCCGTATCTGAATGCCGGAAACTTTACCGAAAGTAATATCCAGCAGGGTTTATTTTGTGCTTTTTTGGATTGTAATAAAATGGAGGATTGGGATAACATTATGGTTCGCCTGATTGCTTATACACTTCCGAATAAAGAAAAGGAACTCAAAAAGCTATTAAAGAAAACAAGTGATTATCAATTGCTTGATGCCCTAAATGTACAGTTGAGAAATTACTTTGATGTTACATTGGCTCAGCCTGATCCCGATGAATTAATTCAATTAATTACACGGCTAAAATACAATTCAATTACCCAGAATCTACCAATTCACGAAGCTGATCCATACAAGGCATTGAAAATCAAAAATTCAGATTGTATTGTGGCTCTGAATCGAATTCGTGATTTAGGGCTAAATCACCCAACACTTTCAAAAAACTTTTCGGAAGCAATCGAATTGCACGGTGAATCTATTCAGGAATTAAAAATCACCCAACTTTACGGACATTCTACTGATTTCATGTATATGACCGACAAATTAAAATGGGTGGTTGTAGAAATTCTGTTGGATAAAATATACAAAGATCCAATTGAATGTGAATTGCAGTTAGAGAAATTATCGGTTCAAACTCAAGATGATAGTCCACTCAAGGACACACTGGCTTTTTTACGCTATGCTACAGGCGTATTGTCCAAAATAACAGAGAATAAATCCCTGCGTTGGAATAAACCGGACGAATACATTGATAAATACACACAGATATATTATTCAATAGATTTGTTTTATCGCAAAAGCATTTTGTACTATCGAAACCTGGAACTCAACACCCTGCCGGTTGAAGATAAGTTAGAGCAATTGAAAATTGAATTAGAAAACAGATACGCTAAATTCATTTATACGCTCAATAGAGAATGGTTACAATGTTTCGCAACTGTTGATTTTGATTATAGCAAGCTAAGTACCGCAAAACAATACGATTTCTTCAAAAGTCAGATTGCACCCCGAAAACAAAAAGTAGCTGTAATTATTAGTGATGCATTGCGCTTCGAAATTGCTCACGAATTAGTCAATGAGTTGCACAAAGATGATAAAAACGTTTCTCAGTTAAGCTGTCAATTAGCTTCTATACCTTCCGAAACTTCGTTTGGTATGGCAAACTTACTACCGGGCAACAAGTATGTATTCGAGAATGATGAGATCAAGATTGATGGAGAAAAAGCAGGGTCAGTGGACGCTCGTGAAAAGATTCTTCGCAAACAATCCGATAGTATTCGTGCAGTCAGTTACGATACCATTCTAAATGGCACTAAACAAACAAACAGAGAGTTGTTTAAGAATGAAGTAGTGTACATATATCACGATATGATTGACCGTGAAGGCCACAAGGGAAATGAAAGAAATGTCTTTGTTACTACTCAAACAGCCATAACTGATTTGGCGAAACTGGTAAAAAACATTCAGGGTGGATATGCTGTAAATAGGGTTATTATTACAGCCGATCACGGGTTTATCTACAACGATTCTGATATTGATGAAGTGGATAAAAATGATATGGCTGCATGTGATATAATTGAATCGGGTGCTCGTCATTACATAACACCCGATGATGCTACTATTACTGCCGGTTATAAAATTCCATTATACAAAACGTCTAAATTTCAGGAACCATTTTATGCCGTTATCCCTGATTCCGTAAACCGATTCAAAAAAGCGGGTTCTCGGTATAAATTCACACACGGTGGAGGTAGTCTTCAGGAACTGATTGTGCCTATTATTGAAAGTACACGTAAAGAAGAAAAAATCCAGCGCAAAGTTGATCCACTATTGGCAGGTACAAATTTGAGTGTGGTATCAAACAACCTCAAATTTCAACTGATTCAGAAGAATCCTTTATCTGCTATTGAAAAAGAAAGAACGCTGGAAATTGGGTTATATTCTTCGGTTGAATGTGTATCAAATAAAATAACCTTGGTATTAAACTCAACCGGTGAGCTACCTTCTGAACGCATTTTCACCGTTGTTTTATCATTGCTTATGAAATCAACTGATACAGTGTTGAAACTCAAAATCTTTGATAAAGAAGATCTCCTGAATCCATTAATTGAAGAAAATGTAAAAAATAACACCTTAATCGAAAGGGATTTTTAATATGGAATTAAAAGACAAAATAATTGCCAATTTTGAAGGTAAGGTAGTCCGCAAGGATCTTGCTTCTATAGTCAAAGGAAATCTCCCTGTACCTACTTATGTGGTTGAATACCTGTTGGCACAATACTGTGCTTCCGACGACGAACAACTAATTACGGAGGGTATTGAAAGCGTAAAAGATATTATCAGAAATAATTACGTGAATCGTGCCGATGCTGAAAAAATCAAAGGACGTATCCGTGATACTGAACGGTATCGGGTCATTGATAAAGTGAGTGTTGAACTGAATGACAAGCTCTTAAATCAATACGAAGCTGATTTTGCCAATTTGGGTATCAAAAAAATCCCTATTAGCGATAACGATGTCAAACAAAACCCAAAATTGTTAAGTGGCAATGGCGTTTGGTGTATTGTAACTGTGGGTTACGACCATTCCGAAGTGGCCAAAATACGTTGGAAAATTGAAGATATAAAACCAATCCAGATTTCGGCAGTTGATGTGGATGAGTATGTAAATCTGCGCAAAAATTTCAGCACAGAAGAATGGATTGATTTACTGATACATTCTATTGGTATCAAACCCGAAATACTCAACCGAAGAGGAAAATTTATTCAATTGGCTCGCTTACTCGCAAATGTGGAAAACAATTTCAATTTTGTGGAACTTGGTCCCAAAGGAACTGGTAAATCACACGTATATCAGGAACTTTCTCCGCATGGCGTACTTGTCTCAGGCGGTGATGTTACTTCTGCTCGTTTATTCGTAAAGTATTCAGGCAATAAAGAAATTTTAGGATTGGTAGGTTTTTGGGACGTAGTGGCTTGGGATGAATTCGAACACCAACCCGGTAAACGTGTTGACCCTGTGATGATTGATACCATGCAAAACTATCTCGCTAATAAATCATTCAATAGAGGGAAAACAGCTCATGAAGCGTCTGCTTCTATGGCTTTTGTTGGTAACACAAAGCATACAGTTCCTTACATGCTCAAAAACTCACACCTTTTTGAGTCAATACCTGATGCTTTTATTAAAGGTGCATTCCTCGACCGTATTCACTTTTACAGTCCGGGTTGGGAAGTACGTGTTTTAAAGAAATCTTTCTTTAGTGAAGGATTTGGATTTATCACCGACTACCTTGCTGAGTTGTTGCACGAACTTCGCAAACAAGACTTCTCAACCATTATGAAAGAGTATGTAAAGTTTGATGGTTCACTTTCCGAACGTGATCACAATGCTATTCGTAAAACTTTTTCCGGATTAATGAAACTTATTTATCCCGACAAGAACATTACAAAAGAAGAAGCATTAGAACTAATTGATTTTGCAGCCGAAGGTCGTAAACGGGTAAAGGATCAATTGTATATTATTGACGAAACTTTCAAGGCAGAACCTGCCATATTTAGTTATACCATTCACTCAACCGCTGAAGTTGTTTCTGTCGAAACCTTAGAACGTTTAGATAGTCCAGGACTATTTACACCGATTCAACAAGCTCTAACAGTGGCTGATGATACAGAAAAAGATAATACAGATTCAACACAAGAAGCAAAAGCAAAACGACCACGAATTCAGGCCATACCACAGATAAAGAACATTACTGTACGTGAAAATCAATCTGGTGTATCATATCAGTCATTATTTGGAGAATATCTCAAAGGTGCAACTCAGATAACAGTTGAAGATGCCTATATTCGCTATCCATATCAAATTAAAAATCTGATTGAATTTTTAAGTCTCATTGCTCAGCAAAAAGAAATGGATGCAGAAGTAAAGGTGAATCTTGTAACATGGAACACCGACGACCGTATTCCTGACTCAATTGATGCTTTTGACGAAATAAAAGAATCTGTTGCCGACATAGGCATTGAATTCAATTATGAATTTAAAGATATTCACGACCGCAAAATATCAACAGATACAGGTTGGGATATTATTTTAGGCAGAGGATTAGACATTTACGAACCCCGCAAAGGCTATACAATTGAGGAATTCATGCAGGAACGCCGTAAATGCAAAGCATTCACAGCTACCTATGTAAAAAACAACTAACTCATAGGCCATGGAATCATATCACGTAATTTCCGGTCTAAAAATAAAAGGAACTGAAATTGTTTCAGTACTTAATGATAAACCTATTTTTGTTTATCAAGGTAGTGCTGATGGTGCGTGTGGTCCTTATAGCTTGTTTATTACACTGATGATTTTGGGAAAAATATCATATGATAATTTACCACCAAATCATAAAGAAGATAATCGTACCGGTGCAACAAAGTTCTTTAAAAAAATAAAGAATATGAAAGGGTTAGTTGTTGATGGAACAACTCTTAGGAAATTAAAAAAATTGGTTGTTGATAGTTTCCCAAGTAAACTTAAAGTTGAGGAATGTCCTTATAAAAATGCAGATATAATTACTTACGTTATTGAGAAATTAAAACAGGATATACCAACAATCACTGGTATACTATATCAAGGTGGAGGTGGGCATTGGATGGTTTCAGTAGGTTATTGTTGCGATGAAAATAAAAAGCCAACTAAACTGTTATTTCTTGATCCCGGAAGTAAAGAACCTACTATCGCACCATGGAATACATATATTGAAATAGCTAAAAAGAAAAAGGGTGATTATCCATATCATTGGAATACAAATGGGTATAATATTTCATTTGATGAAGCATTGTCGTTATCAATTATTAAATAATAATTCAAACCATGAACAATTCCTTGAACCTACTTAAAAGTGATTTCAGTACAATTTTAGATTTACTCTTCAAAGCTGAAACGCAAGTCGTAATATCAATACCAAATATATCTATTGAGGTTGCAGAATCATTAGTTACTATCAAATCCAATGGAATTGATGTTAATGTCTTTTTGGAATTTTCAGAAAACACCTATCGTAATGGCTATGGAGATATTCAGGCAATTGAAATACTGCAAAAAGCGAATATCAACATTCAAAATAAAAATGGATTTAATATTTACTTCTATCTGATTGATGATTCTGGCTATTTCTATTTTCCCAAGAGTAGTTATCACGAGAAAGAGGGTGATGCTTATGATTTATTTCCGATTCAATCCAGTCAAATTAAACAAATAAAGTTCTTGTTGAATTTATTGGACAACGAAAATGAAATGATTGAGATATTCGATAAAATGGACATTGAACAAATAGAAGAAATTTCTAAAAATATCAATCCTATTAATCCGGAAGTTATCAAACAGTTGGAAGTAAAATTGACTAACGATCCGCCACTTAAACCTAACTTCGCAAGGACATTAGAAGTATATAAAGCTAAATTCCAATATGTTGATTTGAAGTTTACCGGTGCAAATTTACATACTGCTAAAGTTAAGTTACCCCCTAATGCACTTCCATTCAAAGACAATAACCTAAAGAATACAATTGAAGCAAATTTAAAATTATTTTCTAATTTATCTGAGAAGGAGTTTCTAAGTGATTTCTTTTCGATAAAGGAAAGAATTAAAAACTTTAGAAATCAGTATCTAATTCATATCAAAATTAGAGATAAGAGTATAATTCAAAGGGATGAAAAAGCTGATTTTGAAAAGAATATCAAATTGATTGAAAATGAAATTTTAGATACCAAGAAAAATATATTAAATAAACTTCAGGGTGAAATCAATAACTCTCGAAAAAGCATTGAAAAAAGTTTATTTGATTTTCTATTATCCAACCCACCCGAAAGCGCAAAAAATCTGTTTGATGAAGTTTTAGCGGATAATATAACATATGAAGTTTCTAAAATAGTAAGTCGAATTAAATTCCCTGAAGCAAGTTCTTTAATTGATGATATGAAACTTGATTTGTTTTATTATGATATTACATGGGAAGATTTGAATAATAAAAATTTCTTAATCGAAATGCAAGAAAAGAATTTACTCAGCAATAAAGAAAAAGCATATTTTGACAATTTGGCAATAGAAGCTAAAAAAGATAAATAAAGGGGTGGAATTTTTTTGTTCATTTTTTTATGATAAATTGAAATTTACTGTTAATTAAATAAAATACAATAGAATGAGAGCAAATTCATATAATACAGGTATTGCGAGTGAGTATTTAATCTTATCAAAATTATACCGTCTTGATCTTGAGGCATATATTTCTATGGGTAATAAGAAAAAGGTAGATATTCGAGTTATTCTTGAAAATGGTTCGACAATCTCTATAGATGTAAAATCTGTAAGAGGTTATTCGTCATTAGTTGTAAACAATGTGGAAAATAAACCTAATCATTTTATAGTTTTTGTAATTTACAACAATAAATTTGATGATTTAAGCACTGAGCCAGATATTTACATTGTACCAAGTAATCAATTACCAGATTTAATCGAATTATATGGTAATGAAAAACGTGTTATGAAGGGAAAAATTGAGAGATATAAAGACCAATGGTATCAGATTTTAGATGGTTATGGTGACAATGGAATGCATTCTCTCGAAGAGTTAGAAGATTTAGATAACGCACAGACTATTCGGTATTGGAATCAAATATCAGAAATGAGAAAAAATGGTGCAACCGATGAAATTATATGTATAAAATTAGGAATAACAGAATTACTTTTAGAAATAGTTGAAAAGGAATATGGTGAATTGAAAAAGGAGACAAGATAAGTAGCCAATTATGCTTTTATTATATGTTTTAAAATGAACTTAAATATACTTAAATGAGAAAAGAGAAAAATCAACAATTGAAAATTATCGCCATTAATATTTTGGAAGGTTGTGAAAGTTATATTAAGAAGAATTTACAAACAAATACCCCATATATCTTCTATAATGGCTACCAGTTGTTAGACCAAAATAAAAAAGGTCAATTTAATATCGTGGAAATAAAAGAAAATACTATTAGCGAAGATTTTTTCAATTATAACTCACGTAAGAACCCTAAAATTAGTATCAGTGCAATTGTTGGGAAAAATGGCAGTGGTAAAAGTGCTGTTATTGATGTAGCTTTGAGACTTATAAACAACTTGGCATATAAACACATTCCAAATTCAAAAACATATTCTACCGCAGAAGTTAAATGGATAAAAAAGATTAGGGCTCAATTATATTTTTCAATCGGAAACAATTTTTACTTAGTACAACAAGATGGTGATGAACAGAAGAATCTATCTCTGTTAAAATCAGAGATAGATACAGTTAAGAATGTAGCTGTTTGGCAGTCTCTGCCTAATACTATGAAGGCTTTGGGTGAATCTTTTTTCTATACAATATTAATGAATTATTCTCTATACGCGTTTAATTCATTAGAATATAAAGAAGAATGGGAGGATCAAAATAAAGAAGAAAGTTGCTGGCTAAGAGGTCTTTTCCATAAAAACGATGGTTATCAAACTCCGGCTGTTTTAAACCCAATGAGAACAAAAGGAAATATAGATATAAATAAAGAAAATAGCTTGGCAAAAGATCGGTTAATATCTTTATTTTTTATTGATAACGAAAATAGAAATGAGAATTTTATCGAAATTAATGAAAATACGCAAGTCATTTCTTTATCTATTGAATTGGATGAAAAGAATGTACGAAGAAAATATGATTATATCGTTGATAAATGGAAAGAAATTCAGGTAAAAGAAATCAAAGCGGGATTCTTTGATACTCTTAAAAATAATATTATAAATGAATGGCAAAAAAAATATAGATTTAAAACTAATCAAGATCAAGATATCGTTTATAAAACTGCTATATTATATCTTGCATATAAAACAATATCTATAGCACAAACCTACGATAATCAACTTGAGAACTCGTCTTGTTTAATGCCAATAAACGGTCAGGCATGGAATTCTGACAGAAATTTACAATTAAAAAATTTCATTTCTGAACTCGACAAAGAACAAAGTCATATAACATTCAAACTTAAACAGACATTAGCTTTTTTGGTATTTAGACATTTTGATGCTAAAAAAGGCAAGTTGATTATTGATATTGATAAATTTAGTAATTTGGTCAAAGATAAAATAAGCTCAAAATGGAGATTTTTAGATTTTGTTCCAGCTCCATTCTTCAGAACAGATATAATGCTCAAGAATAAAGTAAATAATGAAGTTTTTAAATTTTCAAAAATTAGTTCTGGCGAGCGCCAAATGATTTATAATGCAAGTAGCATTTTGTATCATATTAGAAATTTGAATTCTATCAAAGTTAATCGACTAAGAATTAAGTATAAATATATCAATATAGTTTTAGATGAAATTGAATTATATTTTCACCCTGAGTTTCAAAGAAAATACATTGACTATATCTTAAAATGCATTGACAGCGTTAATTTTCAAGACGTTGAAAGTATAAATATATTAATGGCAACGCATTCTCCTTTTATTCTTTCAGACATTCCAGAATCAAATGTTCTATTTCTTAGTGACGGAAAATCACAAAAAGGTATTAGTGAAACATTTGGTTCTAATATACATACCCTATACAGAGATAATTTCTTTATAAGTGGCATGCCTATTGGTGAATTTGCAAAAAATAAAATTCTTTCATTATTCGAAAGGGCAAAAGAAACAAAAGGGGGAGATAGCTCCTTATTTAATGATATTCGGCTGGTCGGTGAACCATTACTTAGAAAACAATTAGTGAAATTATACAATAAAAACTCAGGGGATGATTTACTTCTTAGAATAAATGAATTAGAGTCCGAAATTCAAGTACTAAAATCTGAACGCAATGATACAAATATTCCACAATGATATAACCAGAGTTGAATCCCAATTTATTAAAAGAATTGAAGATTCTGTTATAAAAAACAAATTATCTAAAACCGAAAAGAAAAAGCTTGGAGCAAATCCACTTAGCAATGGTACTGAATTACAAAAAAGAGTTCATAATTTGTATTGCTGCAAACCTGAATTACTAAAAAAAGAGAATGCATTATTTGATGCATATCTAAGTTCTTGTAGTTTTACGACAATTCAGAAAATAAATATTCAAAAGAAATATTTTGATTACGAAACAACAATCAAATATATAAAAGACTATGTTATGCATGCATATTGGCTAATGCAAAAACTTAACATTAGAGTTTGTCCATATTGTAACAGAACATATACTTTTACAATTGATGATGACGAAGGTATATGTCGCCCTGAATATGATCATTTTTATTGCCAAAAAAATTTCCCATATTTGTCTTTGTCATTTTATAATCTCATACCAAGTTGTCCTATATGTAATCATAAAAAGAATACAACAGAAATTAGTATTCACCCATATATAGAAGGTTTTGGAGTCAATTGCAAATTTAAAATTGAAAATATAGAAAATTGCTTACTTGATAGTCGTAACTATGATATTTGGTCTGTTGATTGGGAAGAACATGAAGACAGATTTGATAGTAATATCAACACTTTTCTTCTAGAACAATTTTACAATGAGCATAAAGATTTTATTTCAGAAATCGTTTTTAAAACAAGAGCATATAATTCTGGCTATTATCAAACACTGCTGGAAACTTTTGTTGACAAAGGTTTATCTTCTAAAGAAATGCACTTATTAATCTTTGGGACTTATACCGAAAATGATGAATTAGGTCTAAGGCCATTATCTAAATTATCAAGTGATATTATCGAACAAGTAGGTATGGAGTCATTATAATTTGTAAAACTAAGCATATCATATACTTTTTTAATGTAAATCCTATGAGCTACACAGATAAAGTAGAAAAAGCAATAGAGTTGATTAGAAGATTAAAAAATCTAATGGTTACTATTACGAAAATTTGTTATTCAAATTATCCAAGATTGAAAAACTTCCTATTATTATTTATCGGCTTAGTGCTAATGATTTATTATTTAGAACCCGAATAAACGAGCAGGATAATTTTGAAAGTATTACTGATTTATCTTACCCCGATCAACAATATGTTACTTCTTATGCAAGAGCTAATAAACCTCTTCAACAATTATTTTACTGCTCTGAAAACAGACCGACTTCATATATTGAACTTTTAAATAATAGGGAATGCAATGTTGGTGATGAAATTACCTTAACTATAGGTTGTTGGCAATTAGTTGAGCCGGTAGATGTAGTACTTGTTTTCAATCCTTCCAATCCAAGATCAAACAGTTATTACCAAAAGCATGGAGCAGGTTACGACGATTTCATAAATAAGACAGATCAAGAGTACCGTGTAGGGACAAACAAATTATTTGAATTTATTGGTTCGTATTTTGAAAAATCGGCTAAAGATGATAAGCAAATTTACATGCTCACTTGTGCTTACTCTAATCTTGTATTTACTCATGATTTGGTAGAAGGTGTTATTTTTCCTAGTGTTCCATTCAGTGGTGAAGGATTTAATATTGCATTTTCCCCTCAAGTTATTGATGATAATAGATTGAGGTTATTAGACGTTATGAAAAATGTGATGAAAGTTGAACTTACAGTAGATGGTCATTTCAATTTTATTGAACAAAGTTCAGAAAAAGGGATTATTGACTATAGTACCGGAACTATAGGATGGTTATAATTAGCTCTCGAAAAGTATAAAAAACGAAATACATTTAAGCGGTCAGGCTGCGCCTGTTTGATAATTACGGGCAGCTCCATAAGGCAAATCCCCAGCCACAAAAAATCCCCACCATTCGTTCCTCATGGCTTGCACGGTCTTTTTAGGGTCTTCCGCACAATCAACCCTTCTGTTGTTTTTTTCTGTCACACTTTTTGCAATCCACTCATAGTTGGCACATTGCTTTTTCTCGTTCCTCAAAAAAGGCAATAAGCCAATCCACCCACAGGCAAAAAAGACGTTGGCACTCCAACCGCCACCACCGTGCTACACTTGCGCCAGAAAAAAAACAACTCAAAGCTATTATACATAATACATAGGGCTTCGTGTGGTCGAGGCACGAAGACCCAAC